>JAITSG010000016.1 GCA_031288035.1 Rickettsiales bacterium
CTGTCCGTGCGGTGGCACTGCGTGTCGGTGAAGCGTTCGTAGTGGCCGAGGTCCAGGTCCGTTTCCGCGCCGTCGTCCGTCACGAACACCTCGCCGTGCTGGAAGGGCGACAGGGTGCCGGGGTCGACGTTGAAGTACGGATCCATCTTGCGCATGCGCACGCTGTAGCCGCGGGCCTTCAAAAGCGCGCCTATGGAGGCCGAGGCCACGCCTTTCCCGAGCGAGCTTATGACCCCGCCCGTGACGAATATGTATTTTGTCATCCTTCGGTTCCCCTTGCCTTTGCTATACTCCCTTTGCCCTGGCCCACGCGAACGCGGCCGGGAACTGGCGGAAGAAATTGTCGGAAACCTCCTCGTACTCCTCGCGCCTATACAGCATCCTGCCGTCTAGTTTAGGCAAGAGCAGGAGGAATGGCTCGAACGGCTTCCTTATGTTTATTCCCCGCTCCTTAAGCTGGTCCTGGGTTATGCTGGACACCTCATCGTGATGTTCTTCGACCAGGGCGACTGTATAGTCCTTGTTCGTTCCGCCGACCGACAGGGGATAGGCGTGGTGTATGGTGTACGTGTCCTCGCCGAAAATGAATTCGTCATAGAGGGCCGGCGCGTATTTGCGCATTCTCGCCAGGAACGATTCCTTCGGGCCGCTATACGACCTGAACTGGCCGTTTAAGTGGAAGAAGACGTGATCGAACTCGTAGCGGAGCCTTTTATACCGCCTCGACGTAACATACTGCGCCACGTGTACGGTCACTGATGGATATATCTGGCCGAGGTCGTATGCGTAGTACTTTAAGTCGCCCAGTCGTTTTTGAAAGTCGCTCTTCCGCGACGAAGGCAGGTTTGCTCGTGAATAGCCTATTCTTCCTAATGACATTTCTTCTCTCCTCCCCCTCGCGTTGGTTTTCTTCCTCTCCTTGTATATCCTAGCCCGGCCCGGCGGTAAAAATCAAGGGCGTAAAAAAAGAAGAAGGCCCCTTGCGGAGCCTTCCTGCCTACGGTCCTATGACCTTTCTGTGGGCCTGGGCCTTCGTGCCCGTGGATTGGGCCCTGGCCTTCGTGCCCTTGATGTCCTTGACCGAGTGTTCCTCGTTCCCGGCCGGGGTCTTTTTCGCGTCGGATTTCGCGGCTTCCTTCGCCGCGCCCTCGGCGAGCTTGCGTTCGGCGGCAAGTTTTTTCTGCCTCATTCCCTTCGCGTCCGCGTCCCTGTCCACCAGCTCTATGATGGCGACGTCGGCCGCGTCCCCGGGCCTGAACCCTGCCTTTATCACGCGCGTATAGCCGCCGTTGCGGTCCTTGTACCGCGGGGCCAGGACGGAAAAGAGCTTCGAGACGGCCTCGTCCGAGCGGAGGAACGAGGCCGCCTGGCGCCGCGCGGCGACGCCGCCCTTCTTGCCGACGGTTATCATCCGTTCCGCGAAGCGCCGGAGGTCCTTCGCCTTCGCGAGCGTGGTTTCTATCTGCTCGTGCTCGAAGAGCGAGCACGCGAGGTTCGAGAACAGGCCGAGCCTGTGCGATGTGGGCCGGCCGAGTTTGCGTCCCATGAGCGAATGCCGCATTTTCTTTTCCTTTTTGTAGCATCGCCGGGCGATGCGGATTGAACCTGGGGCGCCAAGCCGGACTTAGTGCGCCCCGTAATAAAAGCTATTCCCCGCGCGAGTCGTTCGCCGCGCTTATTCCTATGTCCTGTCCCATCTGGGCCATGTTCACGCTGCCGCGCAGGTTGTTGACGGCTGCAATGCCCGCGCCGAACAGGTTCAGGAACAGCACGCACATCAGGCAGAACTTCAAAAGGTTCCAGCCCGGCGTCTTTTCTTCTTTTTTCTCGCCCATTTTTCAAATCCTTTTTTTCAATGCGGCCCCGCGGCGCCCTTAATATGGGATATAGCGAACGCGGCCGCGAAAATCAATAGCCCCGCCGGATTATGTTCCGACCGGTCTATCTGTACGGGTTCTCGAACTTGCGCGAGAGCTCCTCTATGTTGTCCGGCGGCCACCCCTGGACGTCCATGCCGAGGTACAGGTCCATCAGCGCGAGCTGCTCCTTTATCTCGTTCAGGGACTTGCGCCCGAAGTTCGGGGTGCGGAGCATGTCGTTTTCTGTTTTTTGGACAAGCTCGCCTATATAGGTTATGCTGTCGTTCTTCAGGCAGTTGTTCGCGCGCACGGAAAGCTCGAGCTCCTCGACCTTCTTGAGGAGGACCTTCGGGAACGGGAGGTCGGGCATGCTCTCGTCCTTCTTCTTTTCCACGGTCGGGTCTTCGAAGTTTATGAACATGCCTAGCTGGTCGGTGAGTATTCGCGCCGACAGGGCGACGGCGTCCTCGGGGGCGACAGCGCCGTTCGTCTTGACCGTCATGACGAGCTTGTCATAGTCGGTTTTCTGGCCCACGCGGGCGGGTTCGACGGACGTCGCGACGTTGATTACCGGGCCGAATATGCTGTCCACGGATATGTATCCTATCGGCTGGTCGTGGCGCTTGTTTTCCTCGGCGGTGCGGTATCCCTTGCCGTTTTCGACGAAGAATTCGACGGAGATGCCCGCGTTCGCGTCCATATGGCATATGACGAAGTCTTTGTTGACTATCTCTATGTCGCCCTGGGTTTCTATCTGCCCGGCCCTAACCTCGCCGGCGCCCGAGGCCCTGAGCGTCATTTTCTTCGGGTGTTCGGTCGAGGATTTCAGGACTATCTGCTTCACGTTTAGGACGAATTCTATGACGTCCTCCTTCACGCCGGGGATGGAGTCGAACTCGTGCTGCACGCCGTCTATTTTTATCCCGACCACGGCCGTCCCCTGCAGCAGGGACAGCAGAATGCGCCTGAGCGCGGTGCCGAGCGTGAGGCCGAGGCCCTTCTCGAGCGGCTCCACGGTGAGGACGGCCTCGAAGGCGGACATGGTTTCTTTCTTGATTTCTTCCGGTTTGATAAGGTTAAGCCAGTTGTTCTGTATCAATTTTGCCCCCGTGGTTTATAGCACTAACAGTTCAAGTCCCCCGTCCGCGCGAGGTGGTAAGGCGAGGGGCGTCCCCCGCCGGGATTCAGACTCTGCGGGGCTTCTTGGCCCTGCATCCATTGTGCGGAATCTTCGTAATGTCCGTAATCGCGCCGACCGTTATGCCGAGCGCCTGGAGCGCCCTGACCGCGGCCTCGCGGCCGGAGCCCGGCCCCTCCATCTTCACGTCAAGGTAACGGATGCCGTTTTCCATGGCCTTTTTGCCGGCGTTGTCGGCGACTATCTGCGCGGCGTACGGCGTGGATTTTTTCGCGCCGGAAAAGTTGTTCGCGCCCGCGGTGGACCAGCTGATTACGTTGCCGGACAGGTCGGTTATCGTGACGCGCGTGTTGTTGAACGTGGCAAGCACGTAGGCTATGCCGTTCGACACGTTCTTTTTTTCCTTCTTTTTGGCCGGGGCCTTGTGTTCAACCATTGGATTCCTCGAGTAAGCTAGTTATTTCGTGGCCTTCTTCTTGCCGGCGACGGGTATGGCCTTGCCCTTTCGGGTGCGAGCGTTCGTCTTCGTGCGCTGGCCGCGCACGGGCAGTTTCTTCGTGTGGCGTATACCGCGGTAGCAGCGCATGTCCTGAAGCTTCTTGATGTTGACGGCGGACTCGCGCCGGGCGTCGCCTTCGACGCGGTAGTTCTTGTCTATGAAGTCGCGTATCTGGAAAACCTCGTCGTCGGAAAGCGCGTGGACGCGGGTTTCCGGCTTTATCTTGCACGCCTTGCATATCTTCGCCGCGGTGGTGGGTCCTATGCCGTATATATAGGTCAAGGCCGTGCCAACGCATTTTTCGGACGGTATATTCACGCCAGCTATTCGTGCCAAGTCAATTCTCCTTGTCTTTACTTGCTTTTTCCGTTATATTTCCACGCCAAGCCGCAACAACTGCACATATTCTAAACATTTTTTAATTGCTGTCAACTGTTTTCGTCATCTTCTCGTTTTCTGCGCCTGATATAGTTTTTCCGTTGCTTTCGAAAGTTTCCAGGACGTCTGGCTAATTTTGTATTCATTGATGCCGAGCACGAACATAGCCTCACGCGCGTTCTTCTGCTTGCATTCCTTGCGCTGGTTCCAAGTCGGCAGGCGGCAGTTTGGCGAAAACACTGCGCTGTCCGGCGGGATGAAGTTATCGCATCCGCGGCAGTTGCCGTGGAGGGCGTCAAGTATCTCGTTCTTTTCGGATTTATGCCGGCTGTACCAGTATTCCAGCCAGGAAACCCTGGCCTTGTAAAACGCCGCGAGCAAATTCATAGTATAGCCTCCTCTATTTCCTTCGTGACGCTCGATATGTCGCCGTCGGTTCCGTTCACCCTATGCAGTATCTTGCGCTTTTCGTACATGTCTATGACCGGGATGGTTTCGGTGTAATAGCGCTCCAGGCGGACCTTCACGGCCTCGGGCCTGTCGTCCTTGCGCCGCACGAAGTCCTTCGACCCGCATATGGGGCAGCGGCCGTCCGGCGCGGGGTTGCTGGTGTCGTGGAATATGGCGCCGCACTTCGCGCACGAATAGCGCCCGGAGATGCGCTCTATTATCTTCGACTCGTCCAGGTCTATCACTACCACGGCCTCGAGCGTTATGCCGAAGCCGGCGAGTATTTCGTCCAGGGCCTTCGTCTGGGCCAGCGTGCGCGGATATCCGTCGAATATCACGCCCTTGGACAGGTCCGCGGAGTTAAGCGCGGCGCCCACCACGTCGTTGACCATCTGGTCTGGCACGTAAAGGCCGCTTTCGAGGATTATGCGCACCTTGCGGCCTAGCTCCGTGTCCTCGTGCATGAAGCTGCGGAACAGGTTGCCCGTGGCCAGGTGTATATAGCCGTGTTTTTGCGCCATGATGTCGGCCTGCGTGCCCTTGCCCGCGGCTATCGGCCCCATGAACGCGACGTATTTTTTCATGCTCACCTTGCGAACCTCGGCTTTCCTGCGCTTTTGGCGTTCTTGATTATTCCCTGGTACTGGCCGGAGATGAGGTTGGCCTGTATCTGGGCGACGGTTTCGGTCACGACGTTGCACACGATGAGGAGCGTCGTGCCGCCGAGATAGAACGGCACGCCGAACTGGTTTATGAGAAAGCTCGGCAGCATGCACAGCACGACCAAGTACGCGGAGCCCAACACGGTTATGCGGGTGAGCACGCGGTCGAAATACTCGGCCGTCGCGGCGCCGGGGCGCACGCCGGATATGAAGGCGCCGTAGGATTTCAGGTTTTCGGCCGTTTCCTCGGAGTTGAACTGGAGCGCGGTGTAGAAGAACGCGAAGAACACGATGAGCGACGAATAGACGAAATAGTACACGGGGGATCCGTCCGACAGCCACCTGTTGAAGAACATCACCAGGGAGGATTCGCTCGACGCCCCGAACATTATGAACGCGGCGGGGATCTGGAGTATCGCGCCCGCGAATATCGGCGGTATCACGCCTGCGGTGTTTATCTTGAGGGGCAGGTGCGTCGTGTTCGCCATCGCGCCCATGTTCTGTTTCGGATAGTGGATCAGGACGCGCCTCTGCGCCTGTTCCATGAACACCACGAACAGCGTGGCCGCGACCAGTACGCCGAGTATCATGGCTATCACGAGAGGCTGCAGCTGGCCCACCTTGCCGAGCTCTATCGTCTGGAACACGGCGCCGGGCAGGTTGGCGACTATGCCGGCGAATATGATCAGGGACGATCCGTTTCCTATCCCGCGCGAGGTTATCTGCTCGCCCATCCACATGACGAGCATGGTGCCGCCCAGCAGGCTCACCACGGTCGAGAAGCGGAAGAAGAAGCCCGGGTCGGCGACGGCCGCCGCGCCGGACGGCCCGGTCATATTCTCGAGCCACGCGGAGATTCCCCATCCCTGCACGCAGCAGATAAGGATGGTGAGGTAGCGCGTGTACTGGTTTATCTTTTCGTGCCCGCTCTCGCCCTCTTTCTTTAGTTCCTTCAGCTCGGGGGACG
>JAITSG010000025.1 GCA_031288035.1 Rickettsiales bacterium
GTCCGACAGCATGGCCCTGGCCCTGTTGTCCGCCGGATGGGCGAAATCGCGCGGCCTTAGGATAACAGCGGCGACGGTCGACCACCGGCTCCGCCCCGAATCGGCCGCGGAGGCCGAACAGGCGCACGAATGGCTCGGCGCCGCCGGGCTCGACCACCACATACTTACGCACAAGGGCGAAATCCCGGAGTCGAACATAGAGGCGGCGGCCAGGGAATACCGATATCGGATGCTAGCCGATTTCTGCCGCGCGCGCTCCATAGACGCCCTGCTTGTCGCGCACAACGCGGACGAGCAAAGGGAAACATTCTTCCTCGCGCTTACCCGCGGAAGCTCGGCATACGGGCTTTCCGGAATGGCGGAGGACGGCGAGATCGACGGCATGCGCGTGCTGCGCCCCCTCCTTCGCTTTCCAAAGGCCGAGCTGCGCGAATACCTTGTCGCCTCGGGCCAGGAGTGGATAGAGGACCCGTCGAACGAGGACGAGAAGTTCAAGCGCGTCAGGATACGCAAGATGGCGGCGGCGCTGGAATCGCTCGGCCTAGCGCCGGACAGGGTCGTAAAAACCATGGAAAACATGCGCCGCATGCGCGACGCGATAGAGTCCTACGTCGGCAAGGCCGAGGCGGAAATCGTGAAAGACGGCCGCATATCGCCGGAATTCGGAAAGCTGCCCGAAGAGGTCGCGATACGGCTCCTTTCCCGCCTTTTGTCCGACGGATATCCGCCGAGGCTCGAATCCCTCATGCTCCTGTACCGCAAGATAAAGGACGGGACGCTCGAGCGCGGATATGAGCTCGCGGGGCGCAAAATCGCCCTGCTGCCCGACGGGGCGGTGGAGATAAAATAATCCCCTTGACATTTATGTATTAGCGTGCTAATATACTAATACATAAGTATAAACCGATTCGCGGAACGATGAAATGGCCAGCCTGTACGAGGCATTCGCAAGCATAAAAGACGAGCGGGAGTTCGAAAGCTTCCTGCGCGACCTTTGCACGCCCGCCGAAATATCCGCCATGCTCGAACGCTGGGAAATAGCCCAGCTGCTGGCCGGCGGCGAAATGTCCCAGCGAGCCATAGCCGAAGAAACCAGGGCGAGCGTCGCCACGGTCACCCGCGTAGCGCGCTTTTTGAACATAGAGCCGTACGGCGGATACCGCTCCGTCCTTTCCAACCTCCACGCCTGAGGGCGTGCAGACATACCCCCTCGCGCCCGCATAGGGCGAAACTCCATCAAACAAAACGACAACTCCGCCGCAAAGCGCGGCGCAACATAAGGAGTAAAAAAATGAAATACAACTATATGTATCGCCAAGAATACAAGGCGTTCATAGGCGCGGATAAGGCCACTATACTCAAAATGCGCATAGAAAAAAAGCGCTTCATCGCGAACGCACGGCAGGCCGAGGCGGAACGCATCGCGGCGGCGTACGAAGAGAGGCGGAGGGCGTATGACGCCTGGCTTGAAAAGGTACGGGCCAGATCCGACTATCTATACGGCGCCTGACATTCCCGCCGGACAAGGCCCCGCATAGCCTCGGGGCCTTAAAAATGCCTTGAAAAACAAGGCGCAATCCTATACAATCGGCCCATGCGCAAATTTTTCACGATAGCCTGCCTCGTGCTGTTCCCGCTTTCCATCCGCGCCGAGATTCCGGCGGCCAAGGAACCCGCCGCCCCGCCCGCGAAGTCTATCGGACAGGCGAATGAGAATAAAAAGGAACCCGCCGCCCCGCCCGCGAAGTCTATCGGACAGGCCAAGGAGAATAAAAAAGCCGAGATGATATACTCGGACTTCCTTGCCGCAGTGAAGGCCGGCAAGGTAGCCTCCGTCATCCTTTACGGCGAGAAAATCGTCGGCAAATCGGCCGATGGCGGCGAATTCGAGGTCAAGATTTCCCCGGTGTTCCTCATATCCTCGCGCCTGATGCAGCTGCTGGAGGACAAAAACGTCAAGGTGGAGGCGGGCGCGGAAAAAGATGGCCTCGGCTTCGCCCGAATAATAGACATATTCGGCACGCTCCTGTGGATAACGATACTCATCCTAATCTTCCGCAACATGCGCGGCGGGGATAAGATGGGAATGCTTAAATCCGGCGGGCGCGTGGTGCCGAAAACCATGCCGCGCGTCACTTTCGACGACGTGCTGGGCATAGACGACGCCAAGCTGGAGATAACAGAGGTCGTGGACTTCCTCAAAGACCCGGAACGCTTCACCCGCATAGGCGCGAAGATACCCAAGGGCGTGCTGCTGGTCGGCCCGCCGGGAACCGGCAAGACCCTGCTGGCCCGCGCGGTCGCGGGCGAGGCCGGCGTGCCGTTCTTCTCCATATCCGGCAGCGACTTCGTGGAGGTGTTCGTCGGAGTCGGCGCCAGCCGCGTCAGGCAGCTGTTCGAACAGGCCAAGAAGAACACCCCCTGCCTAGTGTTCATAGACGAGATAGACGCCGTGGGCAGGCGCCGCGGCGCCGGATACGGCGGAGGCAACGACGAACGCGAACAGACCCTGAACCAGCTCCTCGTCGAAATGGACGGCTTCGCGCCGAACGCCGGAATTATAATCGTGGCCGCCACGAACCGCGCCGACGTCCTGGACGGCGCCCTGCTTCGTCCGGGACGCTTCGACAGGCAAGTGTATATAGACATGCCCGACCTTAAGGGCCGCGCGGCGATACTCGGCCGCTATATAAGGGAAGTGCAGATACTTTCCGACGTGGACGTCAACGCCGTGGCCCGCGGCACCCCCGGATTCTCCGGCGCGGAGCTCGCCAACCTCGTCAACGAGGCCGCGCTCATCGCCACGCGCAACAACCACAAGAAAATCACCCAGGGCGATTTCGATTCCGCCCGCGACAAGATACTTATGGGCGCGGAAAACCGCAACAAGACCATGTCCAAGGAGGAAATCCGCAACACCGCGTACCACGAGGCCGGACACGCCGTGTGCTCGGTCCTGCTCCCCGGCCTCGACCCCATACACAAGGCCACGATAATACCGCGCGGCGGAACCCTCGGCATGGTGCAGCACCTGCCGGAGCGGGACAAGGTCTCAGAAACCATAACCGAGATAAAATCCTCCATCGCCGCGGCCATGGCCGGAAGGGTCGCAGAAGAGGTGTTCTCGGGCGAGGCGAACGTGACCACCGGCGCCTCCGGCGACATACAAAACGCGACGCGGCTCGCCCGGCGCGCGGCTACCATGGCCGGGCTGGATGCAAAGCTGGGCCTCGTGTTCTACGGCGAAACGGCCTCGCCCTACGGCGAAACCATACCGCGCGCCAACATATCGGACAAGACGGCCGAGCTTATCGACGAGCGCGTCAAGCACATGATAGACGAGGGATACAACACCGCCCGCGACATCATAACCAAGAACCGGGCGAAGGTAGAGGCGGTGGCCAGGGCCCTCATAGAGCTTGAAACACTCACAGGCGACGAAGTGCGCGCGATAGTCGCCGGAAAGGAAGTATCCCTTTCCAAAAAAGATTCCGGCAAGACGAAGGCCATAATAAGGAAGAGAACCGTGCCGGTATGACCGCGCCCCGCGGACGGATGGAAATGAAGCTGTTCAGGAAGAAACCGAAGGAAAAAAAGCAGTCCGACTTCGCCGTCATAGGGCGGATATGGCGCGACCATACCAGGAAGTTCATATGGCTCCTGGTCGGCGCGATGCTCCTCTCCTTCCTCATAGTCGGGGCGGAATCGTTCGCCGTCACCCTCCTGAAGCCCGTGTTCGACAAGGGATTCGACGCGCAGGGCGGGCGGACCGTCCTGGCCGTCCTTTGCGCCCAGATAGTCTCAGTGTACTTCGCCAAGGGCTGGCTCTACTATTTCCAGACCGTCCTCATGAGCTATATATCGACCAGGACGATACAGTCGATACAGCACAGGGTGTTCTCGCACCTCCTGACCCTAGACATGGGATTTTTCAACAGAAACTCGTCCGGCCAGATACTGTCGCGCGTGATAAACGACACCAACGCCGTCAACAGCATAGCCACGAACTTCATAACCTCGACCTTCAAGGACGCCATGACGTGCATGGCAATGATATCGGTCATGGTGTACTATTCGTGGCGCATGTGCCTCGTCATGGTGTTCTTCGTGCCAATCGGCTCGTTCCTAATCAAAAAGATAACCCGCAAGGTCAGGTCCACGGCCCATGCCAGCGCGCAAAGCGCCGCGGGATTCGTGGACAAGGTGTCCGAATCGTTCCAGAACGTCAAGATAATCAAGTCGTACAGCATGGAGCGCTACGAAAGCTCGCTCCTGCGCCGCGTGCTTGACAACATGTTCGCGATAGCCATGAGGCTGGTCAAGACGCAGAACCTCGTCTCGCCGATCATGGAAAGCCTGTCCGGCGCGGCGATAGCCGGCATAATCATGTTCGGCGGATGGCTCATCTCGACCGGATCGTTCACGACCGGCGACTTCGTCACGTTTTTGGGCGCGTGGATATCGCTATACAAGCCCCTGAAATCCCTCGTGAACTTCCGCGTGCAGCTCCAGAGCGCGACGATAAGCGCCAACCGCGTGTACGAGATACTCGACACTAGGCCGCAGATAACCGACGCCCCGGACGCCATATCGCTCAAACACGTGAGGGGCGACATAGAATTCAGGAACGTGACGTTCGAATACAGCCGCGGGCGCAAGGTGCTCTCGGACGTGAGCCTCAAGATCCCGCACGGGAAAATGGTCGCCCTGGTCGGCGAATCCGGCGGCGGCAAAACCACCATAGTCAGCCTTATATCCCGCTTCTACGACGCGAGCTCCGGCTCGGTGACGATAGACGGCGTGGACGTAAGGAAGCTAGCCCAGAAATCGATACGCGAGGCAACCTCGCTGGTGTCGCAGGAGGTGATATTGTTCGACGACACGGTCAAGAACAATATATGGTACGGCAAGGGCGACGTGCAAAAAGAACCCGTAATGAAAGAAGTAACAGCGGCGGCCAAGTCCGCAAACGCGGACGGATTCATATCCGAAATGCCGGAGGGTTACGACACCAGGATAGGCGAGAAGGGCGTGCTCTTGTCCGGCGGCCAGAAACAGCGCCTGTCCATCGCGCGCGCGATAATAAAGGACGCGCCCATACTCCTCCTGGACGAGGCGACGAGCGCTCTTGACACCACGTCGGAGCGCGAGGTCCAGGCCGCCCTGGACAACCTCATGAAAGGCCGCACGACCGTCGTGATCGCCCACAGACTCTCCACCATAGTCAACGCCGACTGGATATACGTCATCAACAAGGGCCGCGTGGCGGAAGAGGGCGCGCATGCCGACCTTCTGGCCAAGAACGGCGAGTACGCGAAGCTTTACAACATGCAGTTCAAGAAAAAGGCGAAGGGGGCGGAATCATGAGGCGCGCCGCCGTCGCAATCGCCGCTATAATATCCGCCCTGTGCCTGGCCGCGTGCGGCGTGAAGGGAAGCCCGAAAAAGCCAGCGGACGCCGTGTGGCCCAGGACGTATCCGAACGGCTGAGCCGCGCGCGGGAAGCAAAGGCGAAAATAAGGCAAATTACCCGCCTGGATTCCGGGCCCGGCTTTGCCGCCCCGGAATGACAATAAGGCCCGCCATTCCTTTGAAATCAGCTAATTCAGCTGCATCTTGACGCCGACGAACGCGCCGATGTTGTACCATGTCGAGACCAGTATGGCGTCGGGGAACGTCTCCTCGACATCCAGGTTGCCGTCGCCGTCGGCCACGCGCAATATAGTGTCGGCGTTCTTGTTGGTAAGGTATTCGAAGTTGGCGCCTAATACCACCTTCATAGTGTCGCTTATCCTCCTCTGATAGCTGGCCTCGAACAGATATCCCCAGCCGGCGAACGTGCCGCTCTTGTCCCAGAACGACGGATCGTGCATCCAGTCGTCGCGGTTCGGCCAGTTGCCCCAGACAGTGTACGTGGGCTTGAACAGCTCGGCGTACACGTTCAGGCTCTCTGTCGGCGAGATCGCGCGCTCGGCATCTATCGCGGCGTACGGGCCGGCCCACGTCACGTGATAGATGTGCGTCGTGCCATCCACCACGCCGAGCGACGACACGCCGCCGAAGGCGAGGAGTATGTTCTCGCCGCCCTCGCCCATCTCGAGGCACGCGTACACCCCATCGGCGTACGTCTCATAGCAGAAATCCTCCTCCGGCACCAGCATGCCGTAATAGAACTGGTCGTATCCCAGCGCGTCGAACTCCGGTATTGTCCACCATTCGGCCTCCGTGTCCTCGAGGTTGGGGTCTTCGTCCGCGGCGTATCCCAGGAAATCGCCCGTGTTGGGGTCCATCCAGTATACGGCGTCGGTAAGGTCTATGTCCGCGAACTTGCCGGTCGAGGTAAGGTCTATGTCCCCGCAAAGGCCGTAGTCGGGATCGGTCTCGTCGATTATGCCGTTGTCGCAAAGATACTGGAAGTAATAGGGCGCGTTGTCGGCGTGGTCCTGCATCTCGAACTTCTGGACTTTTTGCTTCCACCCTATAATCGGGCTTATGTTGAATCCGGCGTACCGCCACTTGTTCCTCAGGCCCACGCCCACGTTCCAGCTGGCGAGCTTGGCCGAGCCCTTGCCCAAGGACATCAGGTGCAGCTCGTTGTATATGTCGTCGTCCGAGGTCCTTGACGTCGTAAGGTTGCCGAACGTGTACGACCCGGTCAGGATAAGCTGGCGCCCGTTATACATTATGTCCCGGGTGCCCTTGAGCATATATTCGGTGCTTTTCGTCTCGTCCCAGGTCAGTATGGAACCCACGTCGGACTCGAAATAGAAGTTGCCGATGCTTTGAGTGTAGCGCGCCTCTATCTCCCACTGGTTGACGGGATGGTCGCCGGAGGAACCGTTGTAGAACGAGGCGGGCTGGGCCTGTTGTTGCTGGTATGCGTAAGGATTGGCCTGGCCCCTTTGCGCGGCGGCCGGCTGCTGGTACTGCGGCTGCGGCTGGGCGTAGCCCTGCTGCTGGGCCACGGCCTGCTGGTAATACTGCTGCTGCTGCTGGGCGGCGGCCGGGCGAGGATAGGACTTGTAATAATCGTCATAGAACGAATTGTAATACGACTCGTCGGCTTGGGCAAAAACGGCAGCCGGGTAAAGAAATATGGCCGCAAGGCCGGGTACCTTTGATCTCATAATTTTCTTCCCACTAATTCTCTCCTTGGATATATTAGCATACTTTATGAGCTGTTGCAACGGGAAATTTCCACTTGATTTCCCCGCGGTTTTCACTATAATTCGCCGGGTACGAACAAATACGAAAGGAATTCTTACATGAGCGGATTCATGCAGGGCAAAAAGGGCATAGTATTCGGCATAGCCAACAATATGTCCATGGCCTGGGGCATAGCCCAGGCATGCCACGACGCCGGCGCCGAAATGGCCGTCAACTATATGGGCGAAATAATGGAAAAACGCGTACGGCCGCTTGCCGAAAGCATAGGATGCCCCCTGGTAATGCCCGCGAACATGCAGGACGACAAGTCGCTGGACGAATTCTTCGCCGAGGCCGAGCGCACGTTCGGCAAGATAGACTTCATGCTCCACGCCGTGGCATTTTCCGACAAAAGCGAGCTGGCCGGCCTATATGTGGACAAAACCACGCGCGAGAACTTCAAGAACACGATGGACGTATCCGTGTTCTCGTTCACGGACTGCTGCCGCCGCGCCGCGAAAATCGCCAATCCCGGCGCGTCGTTCTTGACCCTCACATACCTCGGCGGCGAGACGTACATCCCGAACTACAACGTCATGGGCGTCGCGAAGGCCGCGCTAGACTGCTCGGTCAAATACATGGCCAGCGACCTCGGCAACCGCGGAATCCGCGTCAACGCCATATCGGCCGGGCCTATAAAAACCCTGGCCAGCGCCGGCATAGACGACTTCAAGCTCATGATGAAATGGAACGAGTACAACTCCATGCTGGGCCGCAATATGACCATGGAGGACGTGTCGAAGGCCGGCGCCTTCATGCTTTCCGACATGGCCTCCGGCATCACGGGCGAACGGCTGCACGTAGACTGCGGATACCACGCGCAGGGCATGGTCAACCTGGAACACATACGCGAAACCAGCGAGCTGCTTCTGGAATACGCGGAACGGCTCGACAAAAAGGAGTAGAATATGGTCGATATAAACACCCTGGTCCGCCAGGCAAAGGAAATGCAAAACCGCGTCCGCATAGCGCAGGAGGAGCTCGCGAAAGTCGAGATAGAGGGCGAGGCCGGGGGCGGGCTGGTCAAGGTCACCATGACCGGCGCCAAGGCCGTGCGCCGCGTCGCGATAGACGACAAGACCATGGACGACAAGGACACCCTGGAGGACCTCCTGGCCGCGGCTTTCAACAACGCCAAGGACAGGGCCGACGAAATAGCCACCGCCACGATGGAGGAAGCCACCGGCGGAATGGACCTTCCGGCCGGACTTTAGCGCAGCGGCATTCTGCAGACCAGGCCCAGCTCCGCCATCAGGGCGTCCATCCGCTTTTTCGCCGCGGCAATGTCGAACGGCCTTTGCGCGCGCTGCCTTGTCCTTTTCATGTTTTGCGCGGGCCTTTGCGCGTCCACGGGCTTCGTCCTCTTTCCCGCCGCGGCGGCGAGCGGCCTTTGCGCGCGCTGATTAGCCATCTCCTTGTTTTGCTTCGGCTTTTTCCCGGATCGCGAGCGCCTTTTCGGCATGGCTGCCGTAACGCTCTTCTCTATGCCGTCGTAGAACAGGTACAGGTCGTCCAGGTCGTCCTGGAATTCCAGAATCTTGTGCTCGACTATATAGACTATCCCCGAGAACCAGGCTTCCCGCTCCTCATCGAGGCATATCCGCTTGTATTTCCTATTATGGCATATATTCAGTATCTTCATGGCTTTTCCTCTATCCTATCCACCCTTGCGTCCGGAAAGACGCGCAGTATCTCGGAAAGCACGGGGTTTGAAGCCATGCTTTCCAACTGGCGGTCGAACTCGGCGCGCTTTTGCTCCTCCAGCGTCGGCCCGCCCGCCTCGTCGCTCTTCTCCACCTGGACGCAAAGCCCCTCGTCCTTGAAAAGCGAATTCATGTTCCTCACTATCGCCGCCGGCGCACCGGAGGCGAAGTTCAGGCGCAGCACGCCCGCCTCGAACGAAACGAACCGGGCGAATTTCTCTATGTCCCTGGACAGTATGTAGTTCTTCGCCCGCACCAGGGACGCGACGGATTCTATGGTAAGCGAGGCCAGCTCGGCCCTCGCGTCGACATCTATGCCGAAGCCTCCGCCCGAGACAAGTTTTTTTTTACGTCGTCGGACGAACTTGCGATAGCCTCGGCCGGAGTGGGCAGCATCCCGGCATACGACAGGCGGACGGCCAGCATCTCCAGCGCGGCGAGCTGGTCCGGCGCGATGGCAATCTCCTCGAACCCCCTCAGGAGCATGGACCACGCGCGCGCCAGCACGGCGACGGACAG
>JAITSG010000058.1 GCA_031288035.1 Rickettsiales bacterium
GACCACGCACGGGGTCTGCGCCGTCGCACCCTTGCCGTCGGCAGGGACTGATGTTGACGGGGAACCATTCCACGTCGTCAGCTTATACCCCGCCGAACGCTCTGTGCACGACGTGGCGGAAGAACCGCTCCCGGAGCCCCATTTGTCAAGGTAATGATCCACGCCGCATTCCGTACAGTCAAAGAACGTACTCGAGTTAGAGTAATACCCTGCATCGCAATACTTTATTCCATTGTGCAGGTCATTTGAAGTACGGCAAATTTTTCCGCTGGATATGATGGACGAACAAGCCACGGCTCCAGTTGCATCCACATTACAGCACGCGACCTCCGCGCCGGCCGGAACGGAAGTACAGGTATAGCTTGGCGTAGAGGCGCTATATGTAGATCCCGTGCATAATTCGCATCCGGTTCTACGCCAAACTTCTGGCGGGCCTAGATCTTTAATGCCTTTGAGCTTCGCGCCGGCCGGGCATACCTTGCAGTTCGTCACGCCCACGCCCGTCTCCTTGTCTGTCTCCTCGTTAGAATACTCCGTACTCCCGCACGCCACGCACCCCGTATTCATCCCATTTTCTTTTTCTATCTTATTGCCATACACGCATTCGGTGCAGCCAGTCACCCCACCGGAGGAATACTCGCGCTCACCGCAACCCTTGCATATGTAGTCTGATTGAGTATTTCCGGGCACCTTATACGCGCCCTCGTATCCTCTCGGGCATTCCTCGCACGGGGTGGTATTATAGGTGGTACCCACGGCGTTCAAGTCATAGTACATGGAGCCGGAGGTGCCGGACACGTACTTCCAGGTGGAATATCCGGGCGCGCACTGTGTTCTCTTGAACTTCCCCGTGCCTGGCTCGACATAGTACCCGGCCCCGGGGTTCGTGCACCACCGGCACCGTTTGCCGCCCTGCGCGCTGTCATCATTGAAGTCGTCGAGAGTGCAGGAGGTATGTCCTCCCGGTTCCACGCCATCGGCGGAATACACCGGGTCCACCAGTCCCCCGCCGGAACCGGGGATGAGATCGTTAAACGTGCTGTCGTACGTCCCTTCCATGCACTGCTGGCTGGACGACCTGTCGTTGCTCATTATATACCCCGGCCTGGCCTTGCGGCAGATCATGTCGTATTCGCCGGAGTATTCGTTGGACCCGCACTTTTCGCACCCGACGTTGCACATATACGCGCTGGTGCCGTCCGTGATAGCCGCGGGATTGCCTTTTACGTCCAAGACGAGGTACCCGCCCGGGCAAGGCTCCTGCACCGCTTTCTGGTTCTTGCCGCAGCGCGATGCGAGCGCCCCGTGCCACTCGTCGGAGAGCCAATAGGCGGAATCATTCAACTTGCCACTTTCCAGCTTGGAAAATTCGAACACATCATCCTGCATCATCCCGGCCGTTCCTGCAATGCCCATGGGAAGAGTCAGGTTCTGTTCATTGTCGACGATTTTGCCGGCGAACATGGCGTTCGTGGCCGCGGCGCATACATACATGTTCCGATCGGTCGGACTCATCGCGCCGAACACGGTGGCGTTCCACTTGTTGCTCTCCTCTATCCTGGCCAATCCAGCCTTCGGGATAGCGGCGACACTGGGTATCTTGCGGAGGAACGTCCCCTGCGGGCATGCATAGCATCCGCGGTACAGGTTATCGCCGTTCTCGTGATACGCGTGCCCGTTGCCGTAGTTGAATCGGCCGTTCGCGCATTCGACGCATCCGATCTTGCCCGGACTGGCGCTCAAATCTTTGTCCACCTCGGCATACGTGCCGGGGCCGCAGGCGTAGCATCCCCTGATCCAGCGGTCGTCGAACGTCGCCGGAAGGTACGGATGCTTATCGCCGTCCTCGTCATACGTCGCGTTGCACGCCGCGACTTTTTCGCCCTTGATTTCGATAAGGCACGGATAGTTCCCGTTGGTTCCGGGATTGTTGTTGGGGCCGCATGTATTCGAACCGCATTTCTTGGTGGACGGTATGGTCTCCTCTCCGGCGCCGGGGAACGATGTAAACCCAAGCGGGCAGGTAAGGCACGTGGTGCGGTCCCAGTTGGAATATTCCGACGTTCCGCATTTCGCGCATTCGGTGCACAGGGCGTGTTCGTCGTCGCATTTCGCCACCCATCCCGACAGGCAGTCCAGGCAGTTCCGCATAATGCCTCTCGATTCGTCGTATATCCTCGTGAACAGCTCCTCGTACTCGCTTTTGTATTTCGTTATCATGGCTTGTTCGAGGCTGTGCTTGGCCCACGTGCCGGAGCCGCACTTCGTGCACACGGAGTTTCCTTCCATCACCACGCCGTTCACCACGCCGCCGTTTAGCATGTGGCCGTCGCCGCACTGCTTGCACACCTGGTCCGTGGTGTACGGGATGTCCTCGCCAAAGGCGCCTGTCTTGAACAGGAGCTCCTTTTGCCCGTCTTTGGTGGTCCACGCCTGTTCGGTGTATCCGGTTCCGGAGCACGGTTCGCATCCCGTGCCGTCCCACGATTTCGGATCCCTTACGAACCTGCTGCCCGGCTGGCACACGAGGCATCCGCTTGCCACCCGGCCCTTTTGCGATCCGTCCCACCAGTCGTGTCCGCTTGCGTAAAGGCCGTCTTCCGTGCACCGCACGCACTGCGAGGAGCTGTCGAACAGCTGCTGCGCGGTTGAAAGCCTCGCGCCGCCGAAAACGGCGGCCGCGCACGCGACGAAAAACAAGGCTGCGAAAAGCTTTTTCAACGGACAATCTCTCCTTGGGGTAAGATTATATTCCGCGCCCGTGTTTGTAAAGGGATTTTTTGCCTGTCGCCCGCATGACAAAAGCGTCGGTTTGGACAAAAGCGGGGCGAGGATTTTCCTTGATAACGCTCCGGTTATGGAGTATCATACCCGGGTTCAATATTAAATCAAAAGGAAATGATATGTCGGAAATAATGGATATATACGCGCGCGAGATTTTGGATTCCCGCGGGAACCCGACCGTGGAGGTCGACGTGGAGCTTGAAAGCGGGGCCTTCGGCCGCGCGGCCGTGCCGTCCGGCGCCTCCACCGGCGCGCACGAGGCGGTGGAGCTACGCGACGGTGACAAGTCCCGCTTCGGGGGCCTCGGCGTGCAAAAGGCGGTCGAGAACGTCAACAGCGCCATCGCGGACACGATAGTGGGCATGGAGGCCGAGGATCAGATAGCCGTTGATTCGGCCATGATAATACTGGACGGCACCGCGAACAAGGCCAAGCTCGGCGCCAACGCGATACTCGGGGCTAGCCTGGCGGTGGCCAGGGCCGCGGCCGAGGAGGTTGGGCTTCCGCTGTACCAGTATATCGGCGGCACGTTCGCGCACGTCCTGCCCGTTCCGATGATGAACATCTTGAACGGCGGGAAGCACGCCGACAACCCCGTCGACATACAGGAGTTCATGATAGCCCCTGTCGGAGCCGCCTCCGTGGCCGAGGCGATCCGCATGGGCTCCGAGGTGTTCCACTCGCTCAAGAAGATACTCAAGTCCGCCGGGCTCGACACGAACGTCGGCGACGAGGGGGGATTCGCCCCGGACCTCAAGTCCGCCGACGAGGTGCTGTCCTATATCGTGAATGCGATAGAGGGCGCCGGATACGTTCCGGGCAAGGACATATATATCGCGCTCGACGCCGCGAGCTCGGAATTCTTTGAAAACGGCGCCTACAACCTCAGGGGCGAGGGCAAGGTACTCTCTTCCGCGGAGCTGGTCAAGTATTACGAGAAGCTCGTGGGGAAATATCCGATATTCTCGCTCGAGGACGGCATGGCCGAGGACGACTTCGACGGCTGGAAGCTCCTCTCCTCCGCCCTCGGCAAGAAGGTGCAGATTGTCGGCGACGACCTGTTCGTGACCAATGTCAAGAGGCTGGAGATAGGCATAGAAAAGGGCCTGGCCAACTCGATACTGATAAAGGTCAACCAGATAGGCACTCTTACCGAAACCCTGGCCGCGATCGACATGGCGCGCCGCGCGGGCTATACGGCCGTAGTTTCGCACCGCTCGGGCGAGACCGAGGATTCGATCATAGCGGACATAGCGGTCGCGACGAACGCGGGCCAGATAAAGACCGGATCCATGTCGCGCTCCGACCGCGTCGCCAAATACAATCAGCTTATCCGCATAGAGGAGGAGCTCGGCGACACGGCCATCTATGCCGGGACCGGCGTACTTAAAAGATAGCGCGCTGGTTCCCGCCCGGAATGCGGCGTCCATAGTTTGACAGGGAAATTTCTCAAGCCCGGACCGGGCTTTACCGGCCGGGATTGGAATTCTTTTCGACGTCGCGCAGCCTTTCCTGGATGAAGTGCATGGCTTTGTACAGAATTTCGAGGTCTTTCCCGGCCATACGGGCGACATAATCCGGTATGGATTTTACCGGTATCACGGCCAGGTCGTGTTTTTCCGGCTCGTTGTTTTGGACCTCGGAGAAGTCGGGCAAAAGGCACAGGAACACGTGGAACACCCAATGCTTTAGCTTGTTCTCGCTGTTGTATCCGGAATAATCGTGGTTGAACAGGTATTCCAGGACGGCGAAGGACGATATGTTGAGCTCTTCCTTAAGCTCGCGCCTGATGGCCGCGGCATGGTCCTCGCCATTTTCAATCCAGCCGCCCGGCAGGTAAAAAAGGCCGTCGTTTCTTTTCCTGCGGGTCTGGAACAGAAAGTTTTCTCCCTCTATGTCTATGATTATGCCGTTCGCGACGTGTTTTTCACGCATTTGTTTCCTCTATTTTTCGTTTTATCGCGTCTATGGCATAGTCCGGGGTGGACGCCCCGGCTCCAAGGCCGCACAATTTTTTACCACAAAACCAGGCTTTGTCAACATCGTTTTTGCTTTCGGCCAAATATGCGTCGCAATATTTCGCCGCGGTTTCGACCAGCTGGCGGGAATTGCTCGAGTTCTTGCCGCCGACTATCACCACGACGTCGGCCTCGCGGGCAAGTTTTTCGACGGCCGCCTGGTTCGCGGTCGAGGCCGGACACACGGTATTGTGCGCGGAAAGCTCGCCGACAGTGGCGCGGAGGGCCTCGGCGAATTCCTCGAACCCCGCCCTGGACTTCGTTGTCTGGGACACTAGGGCGGCCTTCCGCGGCATTTCGGACGGCAGGTCGGCGGGCGACATGGCGATTATGGGATCGCGGGCATAGCTTGCCAGCCCCCGCACCTCCGGGTGCTCCGCGTCGCCGTAGATTATTATGCGGAAGCCCTCGGCGTCCAGGCGCGAGACAAGGTTCTGGACGCGCTTCACGAATGGGCACGTCGCGTCCGTCACGTTCGCGACTCGTCCGCGCAAGCGGCCCTCGACTGATTTGGGAAGCCCGTGCGCGCGTATTATCGCGGTGGCGCCCGGCCCTATGTTGTCCGGGTTTTCGGCCGTCGATATGCCGTATTCCCGCGCGAGCCTCGCCGTTTCCAATGGGTTGTGCAGGATTTCCCCGCCCGCTATGACCGCGCCGGGATTGGCCTGGGCGGCGGCTATGGCGCGGCGTATTCCGGGACAGAAGCCGAGGCTTTCGGCGAGCTTGACCTTCATTTTCCGGGCCCGAGCCTCGCTAGCGTCTCGTTCCTTCCCAGCGCGCGCATTATGGCCCACAGGTCTGGCGACTTGTCGCGCCCGGTGATAAGGCGGCGCAGTATCTGCATGGCGCGCGTGGCGTTTTCATTGGGGAAATGCCGCGCGCTTATGTCGGAAATCTTCCTGAACCACGCATCCTTGTCGTCGTTCGCGTCGTACGTGGCCAAAAAGTCGGCTATGACGTCTGCCTCGGCCGGGGGAATGTCCGAAGGCCGTGGCGGCGCCCTCCACATATACTCGAACTCGCCCTCTACCTCGCTCCATTTCGATATGTCCTTGCGTGGCCGGTCCGTACCGTCGCGCTCTATGGCGAATGCGGCCCTGGCCTTGTCCGCGTGGGACTGCAGTATCTTCGTGAGCTTCGGGCTGTACCTTTTCGCCCACGCGAGCGTCGCGTCGTAGAATTCGGCGGACGACATGCGCGCTATGACGCCCTTGCTTACCGAGCTTAGCTTCACTATGTCGAACAGGGCGCTCGACGCGGACATTTTGGCGAGCGCCAGCGGATATTCGCGGTAGTTTTTGTCCGGGTTGTTCCGCCTCCAGTCCTCGAAGCCGGAGTTGAGGAGGTTCATAAGGTATTCCGCCACAGCCGTTTTAGGATACCCTTCCTGGTCGTACCAGGGCATCAATGCCTCCGGGTCCTTGCGCTTCGAAAGCTTCCTGCGCAATCCGCCGTCCGTTTTCTGGAGCAATCCGTGGTGCGCGTATTTCGGGACTTTGAGGCCGAACGCCTTGAACATCTGGATATGCTTGGGCGCGGAGGGCAGCCATTCGTCCCCGCGTATGACCAGGGTCGTGCCCATAAGCGTATCGTCGACCACGTGCGCGAAATGGTACGACGGCAACCCGTCGCCCTTCAATATCACCTCGTCGTAGTCGTTTTCCGGCATGGCGATTTTCCCGTGTATCATGTCCTGCACCACGCATTTGTTGTCCGGGTTGCCGCCAGATTTGAAGCGGATGACATAGGGTTCTCCGGCGTCTATCCGGCGCTCGACTTCCTCTGGCGGAAGGTCGCGGTCGCGCGCCCATTTGCCGTATACGCCGGTGCGCAGCCCGAGGCTTTCCTGCTCCGCGCGGAGTTTTTCCAGGTCCGCGCCCGACATGAAGCAGGCATAGGCCGCGCCGTTCTCGAGCCCCCACTTGGCGAAGGCGTGGTACAGCTCCCGCCGCTCGGACTGGTAGTAAGGGCCGTAGGCGCCGCCAATGCCGGGTCCTTCGTCGAACTTTATGCCGTATTCGAGTAAGGTGTCTATGACGAGGCGGTCGGCCCCCGCAACCTCGCGCTTGGCGTCCGTGTCCTCTATGCGAAGCATGAAGATTCCGCCCGAAAGGTGGGCGATTCGCTCGTCCGTAAGGGCGCCCATCATGTTGCCTATGTGGACGAAGCCGGTGGGCGACGGGGCGAAGCGGGTGACGCGCGCGCCGTCCGGCAGCTTCCGCGCGGGATACCGGGCGACAACCTCCTCGCGCGGAGGGATGTTCGGGAATATCTTGTCTATATAGCTCATTTCAGTAACCCTAACCTTCCATATCATTCCCACTTTTTCCGCCATTCCCGCGCAGGCGGGAATCCAACCCGGGAATATATCGACTGTCATTCCGGGGCGGCAGGGCCGGACCCGGAATCCAGGGCCGTATATGCAGCCTTATCCCTACCTGGATTCCGGATAGCCCTGCGGGCTTCCGGAATGACGACTGCTCAATACAGCCCCGGCATGCTCGAGCCGCCGCTCTTGCTCTTGGCGCTCTTGCTGAACAGATAGAGAAAGCGTTCGTCAAGCTCCACCGCGCCGCTGTCTTCCGGCGAGCACTGGAACAGCACCTCGTTCGGCCGGCGGCAGTCGACGTACATGTTGTTCGTCTTCACCTCCTCTATGGCCACCTGGCCCGAGGCTATGCGCACGAAGAACTCCGCGCCAGCAAGCGCCACTATGCCTGTGATAAGCCAGGCGAGCTCCATCCACTGCCCGTCGCCTTTGTACGCGGCCTTGACCACTATCCACAGGAGGAGGAACACCGCCGCGACATAGATAAGCTTCCTGAACTGCTTGAACATCTGTATCGCTCGCGCGACCAGTAGCTTCCACGGCCCCATGCTCTCGCCGCCGCTTATGTTTTCGACCGAGCACATGCTGCGCAGCTTGCCCTCTGGGCGCCGTTCGGCCTCCATCGTTTTTTCGGCGCACCGGCGGGATATAAGCTGCCTCGCGTCGTCGGACAGGACCTTGCTGCTGTTGGTGTTGGCGTTCCTGGAGGACCTCGCCCGCCTGGTTTGGGCGTTCGCGCAGATTGCGAGCAGGGAAACGAATACGAGCAGCAGAATTTTCTTCATGGCCATCTCCTTTTATGCTGTGAAGTATAGGGCATTAAAATCCCCGTGTCCATTTTTTTTATTGCAAACCTCGGCGATATATAGTAAAAGCTAGCGGAATAAAGTTGAAAGGATGCTTTTATGGCCGTTCCAAAGAAAAAGACCTCGCATTCGAGGAAGAACATGCGCCGCTCGCACCACGCGCTGGTTCCGAACGCCGTCGCGGTGTGCAAAAGCTGCGGCGAGCTGGTGCGCCCCCACAACGCATGCCGCGCATGCGGAACCTATAACGGCAGGAAGATTGCCGAAATCCCGGCAGAAAAGTAAAATGGTCGAAAAGATATGTACGATAGCCATCGATGCCATGGGCGGGGATTCCGCGCCGGCTATGGTGATTGCCGGGCTTGATTCGGTATACGATTTCCTGTGCGATTCCGGCGTTTCGCTGCTCCTGTTCGGGCAAAGGGACAAGCTGGAGCCCCTAATGGCGAGGCATCCGCGCCTGGCCTCCATAGCCGAGGTTGTGGACGCCCCCGACGTGGTTTCCGGCGACGACAAGCCCTCGCGCGTGATACGTTCCGGCCGGTCGACCTCCATGTGGATGGCCATAGAGTCGGTCAAGAGCGGCCGCGCGGACGCCGTGGTGTCGGCCGGGAACACCGGCTGCCTCATGGGGATATCGAAGCTGTTGATAAGCATGATAAGCGGGATAAAGCGCCCGGCCATATCAACTCTTCTGCCCACCGTGAAGGGCAATCAGATGGTCATGCTGGATCTCGGCGCCAATTCGGAATGCGACGAGACGAACATATTCCAGTTCGCCATCATGGGCTCGGCCTACGCCCAGGCCGTGGGGATAAAGCGCCCGAAGGTCGCGGTCCTGAACATAGGTTCCGAGGCCGGCAAGGGCTTTCCATACCTGAACGCGGCGGACGAGATGATACGCGGCGTCGCGGGCAAGCTTTCGTTTGAATACGCCGGCTTTGCCGAGGGCGACGACATCTTCCACGACAAGGTCGACGTCATAGCGACCGACGGGTTCAGCGGGAACATAGCCCTGAAGACCCTCGAGGGCACGGTCAAGTTCGTGGCCAGCGGGGTCAAGGATCTAATCAGGTCCTCGTGGCTTGCGAAGATAGGGGCCCTGTTCATGCTGGGCGGGCTCAAGAGGTTTAAGAACCGCTACGATCCGCGCAAGTACAACGGCGCGGTGCTTCTCGGCCTGGACGGCATAGTGGTCAAGAGCCACGGCGGCACTGACGCCTATGGTTTTTCGCGGGCCGTATGCTACGCGGTGGATCTGGTCGTCGGCAACTTCGTCACGCGCGTCAAGGACGAGATCGCGCGGCTGGAGGAATAGCCGCGTGGCCGCATATTCGCGCATAGTTTCGTTCGGCTCGTACCTTCCGGAAAAGGTGCTGACCAACGACGACCTTTCGAAAATCGTGGACACGAGCGACGAATGGATCTTCTCACGTACCGGGATGAGGGAGCGGCACATCGCGGCCGATGGAGAGCTGACCGGCGACATGGCCGCCCGGGCCGCCGCCGCCGCTCTGGAAAACGCGGGGATATCCGCGGGCGAGATGGATTTGATAGTACTGGCCACCACCACGCCGGATCTCGGCTTCCCGGCCACGGCGTGCAGGGTGCAGCGGATGCTTGGGGCGACGAACGCGGCCGCGTTCGACATACAGGCCGTGTGCACGGGGTTCGTCTACGCCCTCTCGGTCGCGGACAAGATGATAAGGTGCGGAGAGGCCCGGCGCGCCCTGGTCATAGGCGCGGACAAGATGAGCTCCATCCTCGACTGGACCGACCGTT
>JAITSG010000079.1 GCA_031288035.1 Rickettsiales bacterium
CAGCTCGGGGGACGCCGTGGCCATGAGGGATATTATTATGCTCGCCGATATGTACGGCATGATGTTGAGCGCGAATATCGTCATGCGCGAGAGGTTTCCGCCGGTGAACATGTCGAACATGCCCAAAAAGCCGCCGCTGCCCTCGAAGAACGACTGGACTATCGAGGCGTTGACGCCCGGCAGGGGGATGTACGAGCCGAGGCGGTAGATTATCAGAAGGCAAAGCGTGAACCATATGCGCTTCTTGAGGTCGGTCGCCTTCTTGAAGTCGTCGAAGGTTATGTTCGATGCAAGTTTTTCAGCAAGGCTTGCCATGGCGTTTCCCCTTTCGTATATCCTATCCGCCACGTTGGCGGTCGCGGCCTGTTGCACTCTTGACAATATTATCACCGCATTCTTTCTTACGGCGGATGTATTCGCCGATAGTGGTAGTGGTGACCTGGATTATCTCATCGCCATCCTTCGTGTACCCTACCCTTTCCCAATGCCTTATCCCGGATATCATCTCGTCGCTCTCGTCGAACGGTTCATCGGGTTTGATGAAGGACATCTCATCCCCGGTATCGTACAGATCCGCAAAGTTCGATTCTTCAAACTCCTTTTCTTTTCCGGTCAGGAGCCTGTGCTTTCCATGACGGTTATCTTTCTTTTTCCTATACAACAGTTCATGGACTAACCACTTGAGCTGGGCTTTGGTGGGAGGCTGCCCGTTGCCATTCGCATCTGGAATCTCCGTATTCTTTATGGCCTCCCACTCTTCATTCGTAACCCCGTTGGGTCTGCGCATGCTTTCTATTCCCATTTTTCATCTCCGTACCGCCGTCATTTTTTTGGCGCTATTTTCTTGTTCCCCCTCGAAACCTTTTTGGCGGGCGAAGGAGCGGCGCCCTTCGAGGCGGCGCTCCTCGCGGCCTTCTTTTTTTCTATCCTGGAAACCCTCGCCGGCTTGTCCAGTTTTTTCTTTTTGCCATCATGCTTCGCAGCCGCCTTTATAAGGACGGTTCCGCCGGCCTGTTCGATAGCGGCCTTCGCTTTTTCGGACACGGCCGCCGCTTCTATCGCGGCCTTGGACTTGAGCTCGCCGGAGCCGAGAACCTTCAGCCCGTTCTTGGCCGGGGCTATTATCTTGGCATTGAGGAGGGACTCGTACGTGAAGGCCCCCTTGAACCCGGCCTCCGCCAGCGCCTGTATCTTGCCGAGGTTGAGTACGGCGTAGTCCTTCGAGAACGCGGCGTTGTTGAATCCGCGCTTCGGAAGCCGGCGGTATATGGGCGTCTGGCCGCCCTCGAACCAGCGGATAGACACGCCGGAGCGGGATTTCTGTCCCTTCACGCCGCGGCCGCACGTCTTGCCCTTGCCGGAGCCTATGCCGCGCCCTACGCGCTTATAGGCGTGCGATGCTGATTTCTTGTCGCGTATGGTGTTGAGCTTAATTTCCATTTTCGTTTCCCTGCGTGTTTTATTCGTTGCGTCCACCGCGAAAGCGGCATTCCTCCAGCTTGAGGTTCTTTATTTTCTCGAGCGCGTCGGTCAGCTTCCGCAAATATATCCGCGCAAGCCAGCAGCGGGCCGGATCTGCCTTCCGGTCTGTCGCCTCGGACACGGATATTCCGGACAGCACGTCCTTACCCCAGCAGTCAGAGCGCCCTATGCCGCCCGCCTCCTCGGCCTCGCTGCCGGACCGGGCGAATATCCTGTCGGCCCCGGCCAAGGTCGTATGGTCGCGCCGCCGGCTCATTCCACATCCACCAGATGCGCGACGCGCCTTATCATCCCGCGGACCTCCGGCGTGTCGGGAAGCGTCCTTTCGCGCCGCACGCGCCCGAGGCCCAGGCCCTTGAGCGTGGCTATCTGCACCCTGCCGTGCCCTATCGAGCTGCGCTTCTGGCGCACCCTGACGGTCTTTGCGGGAGCGGGCTTCTTTTCCGGGGCGGGCTTCGCGGGTTTTGCGGGCTTTTTCGCCGCGGTTTTCCTGGGCGCCGTTTTTTTAAGCTCAGTCATTCGCCGCCTCCTCGGTTTCCTTTATGCCTACCTGGTTGTCGAGCCCCAGGACTATATCGCGGCGGCCGACTATCTCGCCTATTTTTAGCCCGCGGCGTGCGGCCACTATCTTCGGGCTGGAGAGCCTTTCGAACGCGGCGAAGGTCGCGCGCAGCATGTTGTGCGGATTTTTCGACCCCTGGGATTTCGACACTATGTCGCGGATGCCGACTACCTCAAATATCGCACGCATGGGGCCGCCGGCGATTATTCCGGTTCCGGGCGCGGCGGGGCGGAGCACCACCCTTCCGCTGCCGAAGTCGGCGACAATGTCGTGGTGTATCGTGCGTCCTTCCTTCAGGGGTACGCGGATAATGTTGCGCTTGGCCTGTTCGGTCGCCTTCTTGACGGCGTCGGGCACTTCCTTTGCCTTGCCGGTGCCAAAGCCTATGCGGCCCTGGCCGTCGCCCACGACGACCAAGGCGGCGAGGCTGAAGTTCTTGCCTCCCTTGACGACCTTGGTCACGCGGTTGACCGAGATGAGGCGGTCCTGCCAGGTGTCGTCCTTTTCCCTTTTATTCGTTCTTTCGTTCGCCATTTCTTTTCCTTTTCGATAAAAAACTAGTTAGCGTCGCGGTTCAGGGCATTGCTCTTAGTATAGGAGGCGAGCTTGAACTGCGTCCACGCCTGCGCTACCGCGTCCGTCACGTCCTTCAGCTGGTCGTCGGACAGTTCCTGCTTGGACTCGCACTTTATCTGGCGCCGGTTTGGATCGGATCGGCGCATAATCCCGATCGCGGCCAGCCGGGCGAAGAATCCAAGCTTTACTTTCAGTTCGACGCCAAGCGGCTTCACCGCGTCCTTAAGGACGGGGAAGAAGCTTTCCGGGCATGTGGCCATCCATTTTTTCATACCTGCCTCTATCGTTAAAAGTTCAGTCCCGCTTTCCGGGCGCCGTCGGCCAGGGCCTTGATCCGCCCGCGGAATATATAGCCGCCGCGGTCGAACACTACGTCCTTTATTTTTTTCGCCAGGGCCAGCCTGCCGACCTCTTCGCCGACCGCGGCGGCGGCGGCCGCGTTCCACGTCTTCCCGGCCGTGAAGTTCTTGGACTTCGTGGAAAAGGCGGCCAGGGTCACGCCTTTGGCGTCGTCTATCACCTGGGCGTATATGTGCCTCGCGGTGCGGTGCACTGAGAGGCGCGGGCGCGAGTTCTTGTTCGCGGCCTTGAGGTTCCAGCGGTTCCTTTCTTTTCTCTTCGCGTTCATTTCAAGTTCCTATCTTGTATAATACCTTACTATACTCGTTTTTCAAAATCCAGCGGCATCTGCGACGGATTTTGAAGATGTTCCCCAATCGGAAGTCCCCGCCGCCTCGCCGAGTTGCCGGGCGGAGGGCGGCTTTCGATTGTTATTTCTTCTTGCCCTCTTTGCGGCGTATGGTTTCGTCCTTGTACTTCACGCCCTTGCCCTTGTACGGTTCCGGCTCGCGAAGCGCACGTATCTCGCTCGCCGTCTTGCCGAGCAGGGCCTTGTCCGCGGAAATCAGCTTTATTTCGGTCGGGCTGGGTATTTCGGCCTTCACTCCGTCGGGGAGCCTGTATTCTATGTTGTGCGAATATCCGAGGCTCATGTCCAGCACGTTGCCCTTGAGGGTGACCTTGTAGCCTACGCCCTTGAGCTCCAGCTCCTTGACGAACCCTGCGGACACGCCCTCCACCGCGTTCGCGACGAGCGAGCGCATGGTGCCCCACATGACCAGCGCGGCCTTGCCGCCCGTATCCTTCGGCGAAACGGTTATTTCCCCGCCTTCGATCTTCACGTCGACCAGGGGCGAAATGGGCACCCTCTGTTCGCCGAGCTTTCCCTTGGCCAAAAGGACGCCGCCGTCCATGGCGACGGTCGTGCCCTCTGGGATCTTGACCGGAACTTTTCCTATCTTCGACATTTCGTTTTCCTTTTAGTTTGCCGCTTTGTCCCGCGGATCAGAACACATAGCACAAGACCTCTCCGCCCACGCCCCGTCTCCTGGCCTCGTACCCGGCCATGACTCCGGACGAGGTGGACAGTATCGCGATCCCCAGGCCGTTCCTGAACCCGGGTATATCCTTGCTCGAGGCATAGAAGCGGCGGCCCGGCGTCGAGACGCGCTTTATTTCCTTGATGGCGCTCTCGCCGTCGGAGTATTTTAGCTCTATGGATATTTCCTTGATGCCCTTTCTGACGTCACGGACCTCGAACCCGTTGATGAATCCCTCGGCCTTCAGCACCTCGAGCACGTCCTCGCGCAACGAGGAGTGCGGCGTAGAGACCGAGGCCAGCTTCGCTTGCGCCCCGTTCCTGATTCTGGTAAGCATGTCGCCTATTGTATCCGAAAAGCTCATTTCATCATTCCTTTGTTTTTTTCATGCCATTTTTTGTTGGCCCACAGGGCCCATTCGCAGTATGCCACTTCCAGTCCGGCGGCCGTCAGGTCGAATTG
>JAITSG010000076.1 GCA_031288035.1 Rickettsiales bacterium
GCGGAACCCTTCGGAGAGGAAAAATTGCTCGGACACGGCTGCTTGTCCATAGCGCCCGGACAATAGTAATTCGCCGGACACGGCGTGCACGCAGTGCTCCCGTATGCCGAATACGTGCCCGGAGCGCAGGCAAGGCAACGGTATGTGCCCGAACCTGCGGGAAAGGATAATATTCCAAAGAATAGACATAAAAAAATCTTGAGCATATCTTCTCTCCCGGTGCCTTGGGTGCCGAGTAGAACATAACATCATACATTAGAATTATACTTGGCTTTTGAGATTCTCCCTAGACATACGCCAAATCTTCCTCGACGGGAGTTCGAGGAGATTGTTCCTAATGTACGGTTTTCTAAACCGGCGCCCTGAAGCGCTTATTAATTATATTACGCCTTTTTCGGATTGCAAGAATTAAAATGCGAATCAATCCGCCTAAAACAAAAACGACGCTATATTTTCCCGAACCAGAGCCTGAGCTCGGCCGCGGCCTCCTCCGGATTGCCGCTGGCGTGGACGAGGTTGTACAGCGGGCGGTTCTCGCTGTCCGCGGCTTCCGACGAATCTATCGAAAACCTGCCGCGGATGGTGCCGGGCGCCGCGTCGAACGGAAGCGTGAATCCGATCAGCTTCCTAACCGCCTTTATCGCCCCGCCGCCCTCGAGGCAAAGCGCGAGGACCGGGCCGGAGCTTATGTATTTCACAAGCCCGACGCGTATCTTCTTTCCTATCTCGAACTCGTCCGAGGTGCCGTATTTCTTCTTCACGTCCTTGCCGTCCGCCGCATAGCTCGTCGCAGCCTTGTGGCCGATGTTCGCTATATAAGCCTTGTCCTTCGGATAATGCCGGTCGACGAGCGAAGCGCTCGGCGTCAACATCCTGGCAGCGACGATGGAGAGCTGCGCCTCCTCGAACACGTCGATTATCTTTCCGACAAGCCTTCGCGCGACGGCGTCGGGCTTCAGGACGACCAAGGTTCTTTCCATCATTTTCCTCTCCTTTGCTACGGTTGTTGAAAGCTCGATTCCGCGGCGGGACCCGCGCCATCATATTTCGCCCATACGGCATTCTCCCCGAGCGTCCGCACGAATTCGGCGTGGGCGGCAAGCTCGGAGGCCGACGGCGCGAAATCCCTCGGCGCACGGAACGAACGGGGGCTCATCGCGCCCTCCTTCCTCAGATCCACGGCGATTTCGCCAGAGCCGAAGAAATCCACCTCCTTGCCGCCGAGAAGCTCTATGTACACGTCGGTCAGAAGGCGCGCGTCGAGAAGCGCACCGTGCAGCTCGCGGTGCGAATTGTCTATGCCGTACCTGCCGCACAGCGCATCCAGCGAGTGCGAGGCGAACTGCGGATTCTTGGCCCTGGACATGGCCAGGGTGTCGACCAGGCGATCGTGCGGCAGAGGCCCCCGCCCCATGCGGGCAAGCTCCATATCGACGAAGCCGAAATCGAATTCGGCGTTGTGGGCGACTATGTCCGCGCCGTCCACGAACTTCAGGAATTCGTCCGCAATCTCGGCGAATTTGGGCTTGTCGCGCAGGAACTCGTCCGTCAAGCCGTGGATGCGCCGGACCTCCTGCGGCACGGGACGCTCCGGGTTCACGTACACATGAAACGTCCGGCCCGTCGGAGTGTGGTTCACAAGCTCGACGCACCCTATCTCGACAATACGGTCCGCGCCCGAGTAATTCAGGCCGGTCGTTTCCGTATCGAGCACTACCTCGCGCATAAATCAATCAAAATTCGGCCCTCCAGATTCGGAGGCGCACAGGCGCCTTTCCCCGCCTTAAAACTTTTCCTGCATAGGCGGCACGACCTGCTTCTTACGGCTCATCATGCCGTCGAACCACGCCGAACCGTTCGAAAAATCCGCGCCGAACACGCGCCCCAAGCGCGCATTGTCGTCGGTCGCGACCAAAAGCTCCGTCCCCTCCCTCATTATGTCGGTCACCATGAAAAGCACACCGAAATAGCCGCCGTCGGATTTAAGCTTCCCCACGCCGGCGACAAGCCCGGCGCGCCTCGGCCCTATCTGCGACATGTCGGAAATCTCTATCTGGCCTATGCCGAACTTCTTGCCACCGAACTCGAAATCCTTGAAGTCGCGGCTAATGAGCGAATCGACGGTTTCGGCCGAAATGTCGGTCTTGACGCGCCACATCTCCCCGCCAACGGAACTCCAGTCAATGCCGGCTGCCTTGGCAAGGGCCTCGACAGCCTCCCTGTCCTCCTTCGTCGAAGTCGGCGACTTGAACATGACAGTATCGTCGAGTATCGCGCACGCCATGGCGCCGGCCACGCCCGCCGGAATAGAAACGCCGTAATAATCGGCCATGAGCTTCAGCACGGTCGAAGTGCATCCGACGGGGCTTATCCATGCCTCCGGCGCCACGGGAGTCCTTAGCCCCATAAGGGGGTGGTGGTCGACAACGTACTTCACGACCGCCTTTTCTATACCCGCGGGAAGCTCGTCAACATTCGTGGTGTCGACCAGGGCCACGGCCCCTTCCTCAACGGAGTCGAGCGCGGACGGGACAGCCAGCCCGAACTTTTCGAGCACGAACTTCGTGCCCGGCATGACGGAGCCGCCCTGTATATAGGGAACAGCGTCCCCGCCCATTTCTTTCAGCACCTGCGCGAGAGCTATCGCCGAAACCACGGAATCCGTGTCCGGCTTCTTATGCCCGAAAACCTTTATCGCCATTTTCATCCTCCCAAATCGATACGCGGGCAAGATTACCCTACACGAGATATTTTTTCAAGCTTTTTCGGCGGAGGAGGAAGTACTTTCCGGCGGAGAAAACGAATTCCGCCTTGCAATCCGTAAAATCCGTAATATAATCGAAGTCGCGCCAGAGAAGGCGCCGGTTTTCAAAAGCCGCATATAGGGGAACTCCCCGTCGGGGAGCCTTTGTCGCATGTCCAAGGGAAACCTAAAGGGCAGAGGGTCATCTATATGTGATTTTTGAACTCCCCGGCGCTTAAAAAGCGCTGGGAGAGAAGACATGCGCGTGTTTCTGTTTTTGTTGTTCGGAATAATTTCCTCCGGGGCCCGCGCCGCCGCAACCTACCAATGCCTGTCCTGCCCTCCGGGGAGTTATTCGGACTCCGGGGCTACGGGCTGCAAGCCGTGCCCGGCTAATCACTACTGTCCGGGGGCTACGACGAAATTCGCGTGCCCGGCGTGGGCTACTGCGGCGGCGGGGAGCATATTCGCCAGCGATTGCATAGCTCCTCCGAGCGGACCTGCGACCGGGCTGGGCGGCCAATACTGCGCATCTATGAACAAGAACGAGTGCACGGCGAACGCGGGGGGAAACAATAATTGCGCGACAAGCTCGTATACGGCATGGGACGGGAGCAGCGCTGGTTCTACGCCATACAAGGCGCAACAGAACGGCTACGGCATACAGGCTAGCACGTGGGCGTGCAAGGATAGCAACAGCGTTGCCCCGAATGCGGCGAGCGATGCGCAGTGCAGGAGCGGCAGTAGTTGCTGGTGCGCGTACTCGAAATCGCCGGATACTAGTGCCTCTACATTCTCCTCGGGGGCTTGGTCCTCCTGGGTGGTCCGCAGTGTCTTTGGCTCGGCGGCGTATTGTGCGGGTGGTTGCGCCGTTAATTGCGCGAATAGTGCGAGTAATTCGTCTCTCGGCGGCGCCGTCAAGTGGTGAGACGGCGTTTCTACCCGAGATATTTTTTCAAGTACTTTCCCGTGAAGGACGCGCGGGACTTCGCAACCTGCTCGGGCGTCCCATGGGCCACTATGCGCCCGCCGCCGTCCCCGCCCTCCGGCCCGAGGTCGTAGATGTAGTCCGCGGTCTTTATGACCTCCATGTTGTGCTCTATCACTATGACCGTGTTGCCCGAATCGACCAGGCGGTGCAGCACGTCCAGCAGCCGCTTCACGTCGTGGAAATGAAGGCCGGTCGTGGGCTCGTCCAATATATACAGAGTCCGGCCGGTCGCGCGGCGGGAGAGCTCCTTCGAGAGCTTTATCCGCTGGGCCTCGCCCCCGGAAAGCGTGGTGGCGGGCTGGCCCAAATGTATATACCCCAGCCCTACCTCGCGCAGCAACAGCAGCTTTTCGCGGATGAACGGGACATTCTCGAAGAACCTTATCGCCTCGTCCACGGTCATGTCCAGAACGTCGGCGATGTTCTTGCCCTTGTATTCGACGGCCAGCGTCTCGCGGTTATAGCGCTTGCCGCGGCATTCCTCGCATTCGACATACACGTCGGCCATGAAGTTCATGTCGACCCTTATCATGCCGTCGCCGCCACAGGCCTCGCACCGCCCGCCCTTTACGTTGAAGCTGAACCGGCCGGCCTTGAACCCCCGCTCCTTGGCCCCCGGAAGCTTGGCAAACCAGTCGCGGACGAAATCGAATATCCCCGTGTAAGTCGCGGGATTCGACCGCGGCGTGCGGCCTATCGGCGCCTGGTTTATATCTATCACCTTGTCTATGTTCTCGAGCCCGGATATGTTGTCGCACTTTCCGATGGGGATGCTCGAACCGTGCAGGACGCGCATGGCCAGCGGATACAAAGTGTCGAGTATCAGCGACGACTTGCCAGAACCGGAAACGCCCGTCACGCACGTGAACGCGCCCAGCGGGACGGATATGTCCACGCCCTTAAGGTTGTGGTGCCGCGCGCCCGAGAGGACCATCTCCTGCCCGCTGCCCCCGCGCCGGCGCTTTGGCACGGGGATGGAGAGCTCTCCGGTCAGGTATTTCGCGGTGATGGAATCCTTAGACATCATCACCTCGGCAGGCGCGCCCTGGGCGATGAGCCGCCCGCCCTCCACGCCCGCGCCGGGCCCTATGTCGATAAGGTGGTCGCACGCGCGCATTATGTCCTCGTCGTGCTCGACCACTATCACGGTGTTGCCCTTGTCCCGGAGCTTCTTCAACGTCTCGATAAGGCGGTCGTTGTCGCGCTGGTGCAGGCCGATCGACGGCTCGTCCAGCACATACAGGACGCCGGTCAGGCCGGTCCCTATCTGGCTTGCCAGCCGGATGCGCTGGGATTCCCCTCCGGACAAGGTGCCGCTCGCCCTGGAAAGCGACAGATAGTCCAGCCCCACGTCCAGCAGGAACGACAGGCGGTCCGCAATCTCCTTTAGAATCGGCGCGGCTATCTCGCGGTTCTTCGGCGAGAGCTTCCCCGCCAGGCCCTTGAACCACGCGAGGGATTCGTCCAGAGAGGGCAGCGTGGCGTCGATTATGTCCTTCCCGTCTATCTTTATGCACAGGGCCTTCTCGTTGAGCCTCTTCCCGCCGCACTTCTTGCACGGGACGTTGCTCTGGTACTTCTCTATCTCCGACCTCTGCCATTCGGATTCCGTCTCGTGATAGCGGCGGTCGAGGTTGCCCATCACGCCCTCGTAGGCCTTCTTGTACACCCAGCCGTTCCAGTTGACCTTGACCTCCTCTCCCCCGGAGCCGTAGAGGATTATGTCCTGGTCGCGCCTGGGGAGCTCGCGCCACGGCCTGTCCATGCTTATCCTGTAATGGCGGCACACGGCCTCGACCAGATACTCGTTCTGCGTTATTATCCCGTCCCTAGACCACGGCGCGATGGCCCCGCCGCGTATGGTCCGGCGCGGATCCGGTATCACGAGATCGGGCGAATACTGTATCTCGAAGCCGAGGCCCCCGCACTCCTTGCACGCTCCGGCGGGATTGTTGAAGCTGAACAGGCGCGGCTCTATGTCCTCTATCGAAAACCCGCTGACCGGACAGGAAAAATTTTCGGAAAATATCACCTGCTCCTTGGTGTCCGCATTCTCGGCTATCATAAGGCCCGAGGCTATCTTGAGCGACGTCTCGGCCGACTGGGCCAGGCGCTCCTCTATCCCCGGCTTGACCACCACGCGGTCCACGACAACCTCTATCGTATGGTTGCGGTTCTTGTGCAGGTCGGGCGCGGCCTCGGTCTCCATGAACTCGCCGTCGACGCGGACGCGCGTAAAACCCTTCTTCATAAGGCCGTCGAACGTGTCGCGCTGCGCGCCCTTCTTCCCCCGCACGACCGGGGCGAGCAGATAAAGCTTCGTCCCCGCGGGCATCTCCATTATCCTGTCCACCATAACCGAAACGGTCTGGGATTCGATGGGAAGCCCGGTCTCCGGCGAATACGGCACGCCCACGCGCGCCCACAGGAGCCGCATGTAGTCGTATATCTCGGTAACCGTGCCGACGGTAGAGCGCGGATTCTTGCTCGTGGTCTTCTGCTCTATCGAAATCGCGGGGGAAAGGCCGTCGATGGAATCAACGTCCGGCTTCTTCTGGATCTCGAGGAACTGCCGCGCATAGGCGGACAAGCTCTCGACATAGCGCCGCTGCCCCTCGGCATACACGGTGTCGAAGGCGAGCGTAGACTTGCCCGAGCCGGAAACGCCCGTCACCACCACCAGCCGGTCGCGGGGAATGTCTATGTCCATGTTCTTCAGGTTGTGCTCGCGCGCGCCCCTGATCCTTATAAACTGCATTTCAGCCTCCGAACAAAGGAGTCTAGCACCGTGAAAACAAGATGGCAACAAAGAACTTGCCTTTTCGTACGCGCGGAGCGACCGGGAGGGGGCGGACACGCTGCGCGTGAGACGCCCCATAAAAACGCTTGCTTTTAATCCGCCGAGCAATATAATCGACCCAACCGCGGGAAAGCGGCCGTGAACTCATCATTCACTAGGTATATGGGCACTATAGTGCCGCCCGCGAGGCTTATCCAGCTTTGCGGTCCTGATCTTCTTGGGTCGGGGAGCTTCGGTTATACAACAGGGCTCGCTCCGAAGGCCGAAGGATCATTTATATACCATGATTGATGACTCCCCGGCCACATCCCCGCAAGATGATGGGAGAGAAAACATGCGCAAAGTTTTATTATTCTTGGCC
>JAITSG010000069.1 GCA_031288035.1 Rickettsiales bacterium
GCGGAACCCTTCGGAGAGGAAAAATTGCTCGGACACGGCTGCTTGTCCATAGCGCCCGGACAATAGTAATTCGCCGGACACGGCGTGCACGCAGTGCTCCCGTATGCCGAATACGTGCCGGCCGGACAAGGAACGCAGCTCCACATGGCAGAGCTGGTCCCGAAGGAAATAAATCCTGTGAATATAAAAAGTAGAATCGGGCACATGTCTTTCTCCAGTTATTGAAAGCGTCGGAGAGTTTGAACATCACAGCAGCATGACCCTATGCCCTTTTGAATTTCCATTGGACATACAGCAAAGGCTCCCCGACGGGGAATTGCGAAAAACACTCGCTACTATGGCGTTCAAAACTGGCGCCTTGTCTGCTACAATCAGGATTATATACCGCCAATCAATAATTGCAAAGCAAAAAATCCAGGGAATGATACGGAACCGAGACAGCAAAAGAATCTTGTTGCAATAAGCCCCCCTCCCAATATAATGGAATCGGTCAAATAAAGAGGAGAACATATATGACGAAAAACATCGCGATACTTGCGCTTTCCGCGATAGCCCTGGCGGCATGCGGGCCGAACATAAAGACCACCCGGGTCGACGGAGAATGGTCGGACACCCTCGCCTCCCAGATAACTGACGAATGGGTCAGGAAGGACACCGAGCTTGCCGCCGCCGACATATTGAAACAGATAAACGAGCACAAGGGATTCCAGAAACACCTCGGCAAGATGGGCCGCACGCCCAAGATATTCGTGGCCGACGTCCAGAACGGAACCAGCGAGCCGTACTTTCCCATCGGAGACCTGAACGACGAGATACTCAACGAATTCTCCAAATCCGGTGAATTCATCCTGATCGACGCCGCGCAGAGGGACGCCATACTCAAGGAAGTGACGTACCAGAACGACGGCGCGGTCGATCCCTCGCAGGCCAAGAAGATAGGCAAGCAGTCCGGCGCGGACCTCCTGGTCTTCGGCGACATAAGGATGCAGCCAAAGACGCTCGACGGCAGGACGATCAAGGACTATTCCGTCAATATCCGCATGACCGACATCACGACCGGCGAGGAGGTGCTCCGCACAAGATACAAGACGAGCAAGTACTCAAAACGCTCCGGCATGAAGTGGTAAGGGCCGGCCCCTAAATGAAACGGGCCCTCGCCACAATAGCCGCGGCATTTCTTTGCGCGTGCTCGACAATGCACAACAGGGAGGCCCATTCCCGCCTCATCAATGACGCGGAGGCCGGAAACTACGCCGAGGCCGCAAAGACGGCCGCGGACGGAAACTTCTATCCCGAGCAGCGAAACGACCTGCTGCGCCGCATGGAGCGCGGAAGCGCGTACCGCTACGCCGGCATGAACTACCGAGCGCTTACGGAATTCGACGCCGCGAAGAAGATTTCCGACGACATGTATACGAAGCGGATCTCGGCCGCGGCGAAAAGCGTGCTCGCCTCCAACCAGTCCGAATTCCGCGGCGAGAGGTTCGAGCGGTCGCTGATACGGTTCTATCAGTCCCTGCTGCACTACAAGCTGTATCTGTCCGGAAAGCACGAGGCATGGGAGGACGCCGACGGCAAGCACGAGGCGAAAATCCTGCCGGACGCGGAACGCCGCGCGCACCTGGCCGCCGCGAAAAGCGTCCTTTCCGAATGGGACTCCCTCCTGACCCAATACAAGATCGAAACCGAGGGCGAGCCGGAGTACAAGGCTGATGCGACGGAAAACATGTGGGGCGCGTTCGTCCACGCCTCGACCGAAAGCGCAACGGACAGGCAAATAGCGCTCGGCCTCTACCGCCAGGCCAAGGAGGTGTTGTCCCGGAACTACAACATCTATCAGTCGTTCAACGCGAAAAGCGGCGAATTCGCGAAGGACTTTGCCGAGCTTGGCTCCATGCCCGCCGCCGAGACGGAGAGTAAATACGTCGCTCCGACCGTCGAAGCAAAGGCCCTCGGCCTATTAATAGACGAGAAGCTTTCCGCCCTCCTGAGCGGCGCGCGCGACAACGTGGCCATAATAGTCGAGGACGGCATGGTGGCCGAAAAGAAGGCAAAGGAGCACAAGCTGGACTTCAGCCCGCAGAAAATAACCGCCATGTCCCGCGCGGCGCTTATCGTGGGCGGAGTAGACGCCTATTTCGGAACGTTCGCCGCGACGTACCTTTTAAGCGACATAACATACGACCTGCCGTACATAGAGGCGAAGGCGGCGCCGAAAATCGAGGCGAAGATAACCGGCCCGTCCGGACGCGAAACCGCCCTGCCCCTGGCCATAACATCGCCCCTGTCCGATATGGCCGCGCGGGACATAGGCGGCAAGATCGCGGGCGAAAAAGCCGTCTTGATAACCCGACTGACCTCCGAATACATAGTCGCGGCATGGAGCGCGTACAAAACGTATAAGGAAATAAGAAGGAAGAACAATTCGCCATTGGGCGAGCTCCTGGCCGTAAGCTCCGCGGTGGCGACCTTCAAGGGCCTCGGCGCCGCGATAAACGAAAGCAACCGCGCCGACATACGGCAATGGAAACTTCTGCCCGGGAACCTCAGGTTCTCGAGCGTCCGGCTGGAGCCCGGCGAATACACCCTGAAACTATCCGTTTCTGGCGGAGCGACGCTTGAGCGCAAATTCACCGTCGGAAACGACCCTGTAGTGGTGGACGTGAAAATCTAAACAAAAGCCAGTATGAAAAACAGCGTCGCCGCCGCGTATACCCCGGCGACCACGTCGTCCAGCATGACGCCGCCCGCGCTTATGACCTTCTCGTCGAAATAGCTAGCCGGCCAGGGCTTCGTTATGTCGAACAGGCGGAACAGGACGAACGCCGCGGCGCAAATCCACCACGCGCCCGCATTGCCGCGCAGCACGCCGGCGAACGGCAGCAGCGCGACCATCTGGCCCACGGCCTCGTCCACGACGACGAACGGCGGATCGTGCCTCGAGTGCCTCAGGACCTCGGCCACGGCGAAGACGCCCAGGACATACAGCGCCGCAGCCGCCGCCGCGAGAGCCGCGGCCCCGCCGAAATACGCGCACGCGAACGCCGGAACCAGGGCGGCCGCAGAACCCGCCGTGCCGCTCGCCGCCTTGGAATATCCGGCGCCGAAGAAAGACGCCAAAACGAAGCAGGCCCTCTTGTACATGCGCGAATCATAACATCCGGGCGCGGCGAAGTCCACGCTTATATTTCGCGGAATTTATATTCCTTGCATTGCGAAACCTTATGCGTATATCATACAAATACGACAACATAAGGAGAAGCAGATGATGAAACTCGAAAACTTTCCCCTGAAATTCCCTGAAAACGCGTTGGAGCCGTTCATGAGCGCAAAGACCATGTCCTTCCATTACGGCCGGCACATGGCGGCGTACATAACGAACCTCGAAAACCTGGCCAAAGGCACGAAATACGAGGGCATGGAGCTAGAGCAGACGATAAAGGAATCCGCGCACGACGTGAACGCAAAAAAGATATTCAACAACGCGGCCCAGGCGCTCAACCACGACTTTTTCTTCAAATCGCTCCGCGCGCCCGGCGCGAAGGGCTCCTTCCCCGCCGAAATAGCCAGGGCGTTCGGCTCCGAGGCGGACTTCAAGGCCAAGTTCAAGGAGGCCGCCATGGGCGTGTTCGGAAGCGGCTGGGCATGGCTTGTCCGCGACGGAAAGGAGCTCAGGATAACGACGACCGCGAACGCCGACACGCCAATCGCGCACGGGACGCGGCCGATAATAACGCTCGACGTGTGGGAGCACGCGTACTATCTGGACTACCAAAACCGCCGCGCGGAATACGCAGACGCCTTCCTGGGGCACCTGGCGAATTGGGAATTCGCGGCGAGAAACCTAGGATAGGAGCAGCACATGAACAGCGAAATAAAATCGACCGTCGAGGTGATAAAAAGCTGCGACACCGTCCAGTTCTGCACTTTCGGCCTTGACGAATATCCGGAAACGCGCACGATACTCAACAAGATGAACGAGGACATCTCCGATCTGTCCATGCTGCATTTCATGACGGCGCGCGGCTTGCCGAAGTACAGGCAGATGGAGGCGAACCCGCACGCGTGCCTGTACTATTTCAACGCAGGAACGCGGATGTCGGTGCGGCTGTTCGGCACCGCGCGAGAGATAGACGACGCGGGGCAACGCGCGGCATACTGGCGCGACGGGTTCGAAAAGTTCGGATACGCCGGCCCCGACGACCCGGACTTCGTCCTTATCGGCTTCAAGCCGGAATCGTACAAGTTCTATATCGGCGAGGAGGAGCATTCCGGCCCCATAGCATAGTCTGGACGGATTAGCGCTTTACATTCTCCGCGGAACGAATTATCATGTTCCCGGACCTGCACCGCAGGCCGGGTTGTAGTAGACCCAAGCATCAAGGCGCATATGTGCTATTTCTCCCGTCGGGGAGCTCTCGGCCATGTCCAAGGGCACGCCCTAAAAACTGAGAGAATCATCTTTGATGCATGATCTACTAACTCCCCGGCTCTTGCAGGTTCAGGGAGAAAAATTATGGAAAAATTTTGTCGTCGTCCACGGGCCGTCTTCTTTCGTCATCCTCTGGCGGAGACCCGAGAATTCAAGTGGAAAACAACAGCTGCATTCTTATTCTTCGGAATAATTTCCTCCGGCGCCCGTTCGTCGTCGTGTTTGGTATGCCCGAAGGATTATTACTGTCCTGAGGGGAGCGTGAGCGCGATAGCGTGCAGCACCCTGGGGGCGGGATATAGCACGTCTGGCATAGGTTCGACGAAGAGCACGGACTGCGTGGCGCCACCGACTATGAACTACGACTACTCGGTTGGCGGGAACGCTGGCGGAGTGGCGGCTGGGACGAGCGG
>JAITSG010000073.1 GCA_031288035.1 Rickettsiales bacterium
GACCGCGACGGAGGGCTTGAGTCTCTCGAACATATGCCCGCTGCCCTGCATGTAGTTCCTGTACAGGGCCGGGTCGTTGGCAAGCTGCTTCAGCCGTCCGGACGTGACGCCGGGACAGGACTTGGCGCACCGTATTGTGAAATCGGCGCAGCCCTTGCACAATCCACTCCCGCGCACGATAGTGATGCCGTCCTGCCTGCTTATCACGGGCTTCGCGCCGGCGTCGGCGCAGATCAGCTCGGCCAGCTCCATCGCGGCCTTGCGAACCCATGCCTCGTCCGCGGGCGTCCTGTCGGCCAGGCCTTCCAGCCGGACGCGCTGGACTTGCAAACGGGACGCGCTTTTAGGCGTTACAATCAATATGTCGTCGTCTTTCAGTGTCATAACAGTATCCTTTCTAAAAATCGTTCGTCAATGTGTTGTTGGGCGAATCCGTTGGGATCCGAATAGAGTATGTATGGCGCTTATGCGCCAAAATAAAAGGCGAAGGAATAGAAGCGGATAGTGTCCGGCGCTTTCAACATGGCTTTATTATATGCGCGGCCGGGCGAATGTCAAGCTGTTTCAGGCCGCCGCTATTTCCCCAAACAAAACCGCGAGAAAATCCGGTCGAGGAGCTCGGCAAACCTGATCTCCCCCGTAATGCGGCCGATTGCGCCGGCGGCCGCGCGGACATGCTCGGCCCTCAGCGCGGGCTCGCGCTCGTGCCGGTACAGGCGCAGGGATTCCAGGCAGTCCTGCAACGCCTCGCGCACATAATCGTCGGCGGCGGACGACATGCCCGGCGCGGCCATGGCCCTTATCCTCCTCAAGAGGGCGGAAAGAAGCCGCGCGTATCCTTCGCCGGTCTTGGCCGAAACCGGGACAGCCCCGGCCGGGGCGGCGCCTTTTGCCCGGTCGATTTTGTTGAACACGCAAATAGTGTCCGCGCCCTTGGCCGCCGCCGAGCTGAAATCGCCTGCCCGGTCGCCCACGAAAATCCTTATGTCCGCGGCCTCGGCGGCGTTCTTCGCAAGCCTTATCCCAGCGCGCTCTATCTTGTCGCGCGAATTTCCGCGCAGGCCGGCCGTGTCCAGAAGCCGCACCCTGAACCCGCCAATGTCGAGCGAAGCCTCCACCACGTCGCGCGTGGTGCCGGGCGATGGCGACACTATGGCCCTGGCCGCGCCAGCCATGCGGTTGAACAGCGACGACTTCCCCACGTTCGTCCGGCCGACAATCGCGACGGAAAACCCGTCGCGAATGAGGCGCGCCGCAGACATGGCCTTGAGCTCGGCTGCAAGCCGCGCGATTATCCCCCTTATCCGCGCCGCATTCTGCCTTTCTATCCCGGGCGGAAGCTCGTCCTCGGCAAAATCTATCGCGGCCTCCGCGAACGCCAGAATCTCGGCCAGCTCGGCCCGGAGGCCCGCGTACTTCCGCGCCGCTCCGCCGTCTATCACCGACAGGGCGCGCCTGCGCTCGGCCTCGGTCTGCGCGGCGATAAGGTCGGCCACGGCCCCGACCTCGGCCAAATCGAGCTTGCCGTTCTCGAACGCGCGGCGCGTGAATTCGCCAGGACGCGCGAGGCGGAGACCGGGAATCCTTCCCATGGCCGCGTACATGGCCGAGGCCACGGCCGCGCTTCCGTGCGTAATGATTTCGGCCGAATCCTCGCCGGTGTAGGATCTGGGCGCCCTGAAAAATACGGCGGTCGCAGCGTCTATAACCTCGGCGCCGTCCTTCACCTTAGTAAAAAACATCTCGTTCGGGCGGAAAGACTTGCGCCCGGTCAGCCTCGAGAGCGCCGCCTTCGCCCCGGGGCCGCTTATGCGGAACAGGGCCACGCCTGCCGCGCCCGGCGCGCTGGAGAGCGCGAAGATGGTCATTTCATCCTTTTTATGCGCCATATGTCCCCCGCATACCCCGCGATAGCCCGATCGGACGAAAAATAACCGGAGCCCGCAATGTTCGCAAGCGAGGATTTCGCCCACGCGCGCCAGTCGGCGTACACGGCGTCGGCCCGCTCCTGCGCGCGCAGGTAGGAGGCGAAGTCCGCAAGAACCATGTACTCGTCGCCCTTTTCCAACAACGCGTCGAGTATCATGCCGCACCTGCCGAACGCGCCGTCCTCAAGCCGGGCCAGCACCATGGCCAGCCCAGGAGATGCGGCGACGAACCTTTTCGGATCGTATCCGCGCGCACGCTCCCTTTCCACCTCGCGCGCGTCCATGCCGAATATGAACATGTTCCCGCGCCCGACCCTTTCCGCAATCTCGACGTTCGCGCCGTCGAGCGTGCCTATCGTCAGCGCGCCGTTCAGGGCGAACTTCATGTTGCCGGTGCCGGAAGCCTCCGTGCCGGCAAGCGAAACCTGCTCGGACAAGTCGGCGGCGGAGATTATCCTTTCCGCCAAATCTATGTTGTAATTCGGCACGAAAGCCACGTGCAGGAGGCCCCTTGCCCGCGCATCGGAATTCACCACGCCCGCCACGCCGTTTATAAGCGCGAGTATCTCCTTCGCCATGGCGTAGGTCGGCGGGGCCTTGCCCGCGAACAGCGCCACGCGCGGGGGCGGCCGCTCGCCCTCGCATATGCGGTTATAACGGTGGATTACCTGCAGGATGTTGAGAAGCTGGCGCTTGTACTCGTGTATCCTCTTGACCTGCGCATCTAGCATGACGCCGGGATCGGCGCCTATGCCGAGCATGCCGTACAGGACGGCCTTGTTCTCGCGCTTTATCCCGCGCAACCTTTCCAGCACGCGCGCGTCGCCCGAATACTTCCCCAGCTTTTTGAGCCGGCCGAGGTCCGCCATCCACTCCGGGCCGATAAGCCCGGTTATCATGTGCGCGAGCCTCGGGTTCGCCTCGAGCAGCCAGCGCCGCGGCGATATGCCGTTAGTCTCGTTAAGGAACTTGCCGCGGTACAGGCCGGAGAGATCCCTGAACTCCCTTTCCCGCAAAAGCTCGGAATGCAGCTTCGCCACGCCGTTGACCTTCCGGCACGCTATAACGCACAGGTTCCCGGCGCTGACGAATCCCTTGGGGCTTACTATGGAGCTTTTGGCCAGCGCCCGCGCGTCCAGCCGCCGCCCCTTCGACACGATAAAATCCGCGCTCACCATCTTTATCACCTCGAGATGGAGCGGAAGCTCGGCGGCGAGGAGCTTTAGATCGAGCTTCTCCAAGGCCTCGGCCATCAGCGTGTGGTTCGTGTACGAGCATATGACGCCGGTCTTTTCATAGGCCGCCCTGAAATCCATGCCGAACCGCGACATGAATATCCATATAAGCTCCGGTATCGCAAGCGCGGGATGCGTGTCGTTGAGCTGGACGCGCAGATACCTGTCAATCTTCGATGCCGGAAGCCCGGTCGCCCTGAACCGCTCCAGCATGTCGTTCACGGAGGCGCAGACCAGCACGTACTCCTGGCGCAGACGCAGCCTCTTGCCCGCGGGAGTGTCGTCGGGCGGATACAGGAAATCCGTGATGTTCCTTATATCCCCGAATATGTCCGGCGGGCCGCTGTCCGGCCGTTCCGCGTCCCAAAGCCGCACGGTCGCGGCGGCGCCGGAGCAAAATCCGGCTATGACGACGTCCCTCGCGGCTACGGACACCTTTTCCTGCGGAGTCCATTCGAGCCCGTTCGCCCTTCCCCCGAAGCCGACGGAATATTTTATGCCGTCTCGCCTTATCACCGCCAGGTTCTCGTCGCGCCACCAAAGGTCGGGAAGCTCGACCTGGCGGCCGTTTATTATCTCCTGCCTGTATATCCCGCAGCGGTAGAACAGGCCGTAGCCGAACACCGGCATGCGCATGGCCGCGACGGAATCGAAAAAACACGCGGCCAGCCGCCCGAGGCCGCCGTTGCCAAGCTGCGTCGACACGTCGCGCGCAAGCACGTCGTCGAACCTCAGGCCCAGCTCGGCCGCGGCCTCGGCAAACGCATCGTACGCACCCAGCGCAAGCAGCGTCTGCACGCCCAGCTTGCCCAGCAGGTATTCCATGGACAGATAGCACGCGAAGCGCCGCCGCCCGTCCAGAATCCTCGCCTCTGTCCTTGCGGCCATTCCGGAGAGCCCCTCGTTCAAAACGCGCACCATGGCGCCGTAGGCGGACCCGGCGTCCCTCCTGTCCCCGAGATAATGCCTCAGCCTAGAGGCCACGAACTTCGCATCCGCAAGATTTCCAGCCATATTCCCCTCGCGCCGAAAATTATACCACATAGAAATCCAGGGTGCTATAATAAAAATATGAATCCTACGGACAGCATCGAAAACCAAAGGCTAGCCGCAGATCCGGGCGCGAGCGCGTGGGTGTCGGCAAGCGCCGGCACGGGCAAGACGACCGTCCTGGTAGGGCGGCTGCTGCGCCTCTTTCTGTCCGGCGCGGACCCGGGAAAGGTCCTGTGCCTGACCTATACCAACGCAGGCGCAATAGAAATGCAGAGCAGGGTGCTTTCCAAGGTCCGCTCGTGGGCGGCGATGGACGGCCGAAAGCTTGCCGAGGAGCTTCGCCGCCTCGGCTCGGACGCGCCGCCCGATACGGCGCGCGGGCTGTTCCCGAAGCTCGCCGACAGCGCGGCCCCCCTGAAGATACACACCATCCACGCATTCTGCCAGTCCATGCTGAAACGCTTCCCGATAGAGGCCGGGGCGCCGCCGAGGTTTTCCATACTCGACGAGAACGAGGCGGAAAACATGCTCGCCCAGGCCTGGCGCGCCGTCGTGAAAAAGGCCAGGAACAAGGAAGACGAGGAGCTCTCTCGCGCGATGGCATACATAGTAGAAAACGCGAGCGAGAACGAGTTCGAGGACATCAGGTCCGAACTGGTCTCGTCGCGCGAAAAATGGCGGGACGCGGCGCCGGAATCGCTTATCGCCCGGATATTCCCCTATCCCGTCCAGGCCGACATGATAGAAAACCCGGACCTCGCCCGAGCAAAGGCCGTGTCGCGGATACCCGAGGACTGGATCTCGCACTTCATCGGAGCGAGCGCAGAATCGTCGCCAAGCATGAAAAAACAGGGCGAGGCGCTCCTGGCATTCCTGTCCCTCGAAACAGAAGGCGAGCGCGCGGCGCGGTTCGACGATTACGCGGGCATATTCCTAACCTCGGAAGGCGAGGCCAGGAAAAACCTAGTAGTCAAGGAGCTTCGCGAGAAACATCCGAAAATGGCCGAGGCGATGGACGCGGAGGCGGAGCGCGTGCGCCTCGCCTCGGACATGCTCGCCCGCGCCGGAATATACAACATGACCCGCGCCCTCATGTCCGTCGGGCGCGAAATCCAGAGGGAATACGCCGCACAAAAGGACGAAACCGGCGCCCTCGACTTCGACGACCTGATCATAAAGACCGGCGAGCTGTTCTCGAAGCCCGGCATATCGCCGTGGATACTCTACAAGACAGACGGCGGCATATCGCACATACTCGTCGACGAGGCCCAGGATACGTCGGACGCGCAATGGAGGATAATAGACGCCCTCTCGGAAAACTTCTTCGCCCCCGGCGGGGACAAGACCCTGTTCGTCGTGGGCGACAAGAAACAGTCCATATACGGATTCCAGGGCGCGGACGCAGCGAAGTTCGCACAGTACAAAGAACTGTTCTCCCGCCGCGCCACGGAGGCCGGGTACAGGTTCCTCGACCTCCCGCTCGACTTGTCGTTCAGGTCGGCCAAGAACATCCTCGCCCTAGTCGACAAGTCGTTCGAGGGAATATGGGACGACAAAACGCAACACTTCGCATGGCGCGCGGACTACGACGGCTACGTGGAAATAGTCCCACTGGTCAAGCCGTTCGAGGACGAGGAGAAAAACATGCTGAAGCCTCCCGTCGAAGCGGCGAAGGCGCGAAACTCCCAATACGACCTGGCGTCCATACTGGCGCAGAAAATCCGCGGCCTGATAGAGTCGGGATACGCGCCGCGAGACATAATGGTCCTGGTGCAGCGGCGGGCCAACGCGCGACCGGTCGAGGCAAAACTGCGCGAGGCCAAAATACCGGTATCGGGCGCACAGCGCGAGAACATAGGCGACAACATAGCAGTCGCCGACCTTATATCGCTTGCGAAATTCACCCAGTACCCGTACGACGACCTGAGCCTGTGCGAGGCCCTGAAATCCCCGATTTTCGACATGGACGACGACGACCTGACGCGCTTGTGCTACGGCCGCGGCGAAAGGAGCGTGCTCGACATGGCGGACGGCGGCTTGAAGCGCGAGCTGGAAACCCTTATAAAAGACAGCGGCACCATGAGCCCATTCAGGTTCTTTTCCGGCATAATCTCCCGCCACCGCAGGCGGTTCATATCCCGCCTTGGCCGCGGGGCGGCGGACGCGCTTGACTCCCTTGTCGACGCGGCGCTCCTTTACGACCGCGCGAAAGTCGGCAAATCCATGGCCGGCTTCCTGGAATGGTTCGAATCCATA
>JAITSG010000071.1 GCA_031288035.1 Rickettsiales bacterium
TATGGTGCAGAAATCCCGCCTTATCGAAAAAATCGCCGACCTCATGGCGGCCGGCAGGCTCCCCCTCGTCGCGGACGTCAGGGACGAATCCGCAGAGGACGTCAAAATAGTAATCGAACCGAAATCCCGCACGCTGGACCCCGCCCTGGTCATGGCGCAGCTGTATTCGCAGACCGAGCTCATGTCCCGCTTCGCGATGAACATGAACGTCCTGGATTCCCACGGCGTGCCGCGCGTGATGAACCTCAAGGAAGTGCTGGAGGCCTATGTCGCGCACCAGTCCGAGGTCCTTACCCGCCGCACGAACTTCCGCATAGGCAACGTCAAAAAGCGGCTCGAAATCCTGGGGGGGCTCCTGGTCGCATACCTGAACATAGACGCGGTGATAAGGATAATCCGCGAAAACGACGAGCCCAAGCCCATCCTGATGTCGCAGTTCAAGCTTTCCGACATGCAGGCCGAAAGCATACTCAACATGCGGCTCAGAAGCCTCCGCAAGCTCGAGGAAAAACAGATAAAGGCCGAGGCCGCAGACCTTAAGAAAGAGCTGGCCGAGCTGAACCTCCTGGTGTCGGACGACAAGAACAAGCTGAGGCGCATAACCGCGGACGTCAAGGAAATGCGCGCGAGATTCGCAAAATCCAAGCGCATGACCGAGATAGACCACGACGCCGCCCCGGCCGCCGTGCCCGCGGAAAGCATGACGGCGCGCGAACCGGCGACAATCCTTATTTCCGCGATGGGATTCATACGCACCATGAAGGGGCACGTGGACCTGGATGCCGAATTCTCGTTCAAGGAGGGGGACTCGCTCGCGTACGCAATCCACGCCCATACGAACGAAAAGGCCGTGTTCGCGACCTCGACCGGGCAGTTCTATACCCTAGACATATCCAAGATATCCGGAGGGCGCGGATACGGCGACGTGATACGCCTTATGGTCGAAATGCCGCCGGAGGCGGAGATACTCGACGTGTTCGTGCCGTCGCCGGAGATGCGGCTCCTGCTGGTGTCAAAAATGGGATACGGCTTCGCGGTCGAGGGGGCGAACACCATCGCCTCGACCAAATACGGCAAGTCGGTCATGAACCCGGCGGACGGAGATTCGCTTCGCGCCGCGGTGGAAATATCGGCCGGCGACGACTCGGTCGCCATCATAGGCAACAACCGCAAACTCCTCGTCTTTCCGCTTTCCGACGTCCCCGTCATGGCCCGCGGCAAGGGCGTGATACTCCAGAAATACAAGGAAAAGGGCGCGTCCCTCCTAGACGTCATAACGTTCAGGAAATCAAACGGGATAGGCCCGAAGCTCAAGGACGTGAGGATGTGGGAGGGCAAGCGCGCGGACGTCGGCCACATGCCGCCCGCCGGACTTAGGAAGCTTAGAAAATGAAGAGGCTCGGCGTGTACCTTATAAACCTGGACCGGTCGGAGGACCGGCTGAAAGCCATGCGCGAGAGGCTCGGCCGCCTGGGGCTAGAATTCGTCCGCGTGAAGGGCGTGGACGGGCGCGCGCGCGGCATAGACCCGAAGCTTGCCAGCGAGCGCAAATTCCGCCTGGCCCACGGCAAGAAGCGCATACTGCCCGGCGAATACGGATGCTATATGAGCCACGTCAGGGCCCTCTCGGAATTCATTAAATCCAAGAACGACCTTGCCCTCATACTAGAGGACGACATGAAGTTCGACAGGGACTTCGCACGGGTCGTGGAACGGCTCGCCGCCATGCCGCAATGGGACATGGTGAAGCTGAACGGCAGCCACCACGGCGGCAACATAAAAAAGGCCGCGATAGACGCAAGCCACGACCTTGTGATAAACGCGTTCTACCAGTCGAAATCCGGCGCGTACCTGGTGAACCGCCGGGCGGCGAAGGCGTACCTCGACAAGATGCTGCCCATGTTCACGCCGCTTGACCACGAATTCATAAAATTCTGGAAGTACGGCATACGCGGGTATTCCGTGCGGCCCTTCCCGGCGGCCGAAGAGGGCGGAGCGTCGACCATAGAGCACCCGAAGAACCACGGAAACATCCTTTTCCGCCTCAGCTCCGTGCTGTACAAGGCCTATACCGCAGTCCGGCGCGCCGTCTATGCCGCGGGCAAGTCTGTCGGAAAGTAGGGCCGATCCGCCTTGCGCGGCAGCGCGTTAGGATTTTATCCTTAGTTGTAAGTAGCTATCAGAACCATGAAACAAGCGAATTCGGCCTTTCCATACTCTTGGAAGAAAAATTTACCGAAACGGCCGTCAATATGCAGAAGACTTTGCCTCCCGATACGATAGAGGGATTGACGAAAGGCTTATCCAGGCAGAAACGAGGCGAAGCGTACCGGCTTTTTAGAAACTTCGCCCGCGGACGGATGCAAGGCCCAAACCTATTTATCGTTGACCGCGACGATTTTTGAGGCTAGACTCCATCTTATGGCAAACATAAAACCAGTGGACTTCTCGCTTGGCGGCGGCGTGCCGTCGGTCGTCCTGGACGGCGGAATATCCAGCTATATCAACATGGTCAAGTCCATACCGCACCTGAGCGCCGAAGACGAATTCAGGCTCGCCAGGCGCGTGCAGGAAGACAAGGACCTCAAGGCCGCGGAAGAGCTTATCAAATCGAACCTCTACCTTGTCGTGGCAGCGGCGTTCGAATACCGCGGATACGGCCTGCCCATGTCCGACATAATATCCGAGGGCAACATAGGGCTTATGAAAGCGGTCAGGAAATACGATCCGGACAGGGGATTCCGCCTGTCCACATACGCCCTGTGGTGGATACGCGCGACCATAAACGAATTCGTACTGTCGAGCTGGAGCCTTGTCAAAATAGGCACGGCCGCAGCGCAGAAAAAGCTCTTTTTCGGCCTTAAGAAGCTCAAGGCCCGCCTGGGCATATACCACGACAACGACCTGTCCGAGCACGAGGTCAGGCAGATAAGCCAGAAAATGGACGTGACCGCCGCCGACGTGCGCGAAATGAACGCGCGGCTGCAGCGCGACTCGTCCCTGAACAAAACCATAGGAGAGGACGGCGAAGCGGCCGAAAGGGTCGAAATGCTAGCCGACGCCGCGCCCTTGCCAGAAGAACACGTGGCCAGCAACGAGGTGAGCTATCGCAATATGAAGATGCTGTTCGAGGCCCTCGACACCCTCAACGAACGCGAGCGCTCCATAATCCAGGCCCGCAGGCTTATGGAGGAGCCGCGGACTCTGGACGACATAGCGGCCGAGCTCGGCATAAGCAAGGAACGCGTGCGCCAGATAGAGGCCCGCGCCATGGAAAAGCTGACGGCGGCGCTGAAGGGCCGCCACGATGAGGACTCATAGGGTCTTCATAGCCCCCATGGCCGGAGTCACGGACGCGGCGTTTCGCGAAATAGCGTCCGGGTTCCACCCTCGCGCCATTACCACGACAGAAATGGTCCCCGCCGCCGCCCAGGCCATGTTCGCGGACAGGAAAAAACGAAACCCGCGCATAGAGCACCTGTTCCGTCCGATAGGAACCCATCCGACGATAGTCCAGATATTCGGCGCGGATCCGGCGCAGATGGCAAAAAGCGCGCGGATAAACGAAACCTTGGGCGCCGACGGCATAGACATAAACATGGGCTGCCCCATGCCGAAGATAGTGTCGAACGGGTCGGGCGCGGCGCTTATGAAAAACCCGAGGCTCGCCGCCGAGATAGTCGGCGCGGTCAAGAAAGCCGTAAAGGTCCCGGTCAGCGCCAAGATGCGCACCGGATGGGACGCGTCGAGCGCCAACGCCCCGGAACTTGCCAAAATGCTCGAGGACGCCGGAGCCGACCTTGTCGCCGTGCACGGCCGGACGCGCGCCCAGATGTACGAAGGCGAGGCGGACTATGCCGCAATAGCCGCCGTGAAGCGCGCAGTCAAAATCCCGGTAATCGCAAACGGCAGCGTCACATCCGGCGAGGGGGCGCGCGAGATGCTCGACAAAACCGGCGCGGACGGCGTCATGATAGGGCGCGGCGCCCTCGGCCGCCCGTGGATAGGCGCGCAGATAGCGACCTATCTCGAAACCGGCCGGACGGCGCCCGATCCGGCGGGGGCGGAGCTTCGGGAAATAGTCCTCAAGCACCTCGCCCTCATGGTCGAGCTCTACGGCGAACGCCCGGCCGCCCTTATCGCCAAGAAACACCTGTGCTGGTACGCGCGCGCAATGCGCGGCGCGGCGGAATTCAGACGCTCCGTAACAGCCGCCTCAACCGCGAAAGAAATGACGGCCCTGGCCGAGGACTATTTCTAAGCGCGAAGCTTTCCATGAACCTTATCAGCGAACGCACGCCCTTCACGCGCATGGCGTTGTATATCGACACCCTCAGGCCGCCGAACAGGGAAGCCTTGTGCGCGCGGATGTTTATGATGCCGGCCTTGGCCGCGTCGGATATGAACTTTTCCGTCAGGGACGGATCCTTAAGCACGAACGTTATGTTCGCAATGGAGCGGCTATCCTCGTCCTTTATCGTGGGCTCGTAAAAACCGCTTTTGTCCAGATAGCCGTACAGGAGCGCGGCCTTCTCGCGGTTCAGGGCCTCTATCTTCCCCAATCCCACGTCCTCCAGCCACTCCAGCACCATGCCCATCATGTATATAGCGAAGCTCGGCGGCGTGTTGTAGAGCGACTTCATCCTGACGTACGAATCGTAGCGCAGAAGCCCCGGAACCGAAGCGTCCGCGCCGCCGCTTACCAGATCGCCGCGGATTATGACCGCGGTCACGCCGGCTATGCCGATGTTCTTCTGCGCGCCCGCGAAGATTATCCCGAACTTCGACACGTCGATCTCCTCGGACAGTATGCACGAGCTGGCGTCCGCGACTATCGGCACTCCGCGCGTGTCGGGGAGTGGGCGGCGCCACGCAGTGCCCTCGGCCGTGTTGTTCATGACCATATAGACGTAGTCGTAGTCGCCGGATACCTCCCTTACGTCCGGAATAACCGAGTACCTGGAATCCCTGCCGCTAGCCACGACGTCGACGGAAAGCACCTTTTCGGCCTCGGCAATCGCCTTCTGGGACCAGACGCCGGTGTCTATGTACGCGGCGCGGCCCTTCCTCCTCAAATTCATCGGCACCATGGAAAACTGCAGCGTGCCGCCGCCCTGCACGAACAGCACGTGATAGTCGTTCGGTATGTCCATAAGGCGCCGGAGCCGCGCCTCCACCTCGCACAGCAGGTTCTGTATGACCGGCGTGAAATGCGTCGCCTCCATGATGGAATGGCCGGTGCCGCGGTAGTTCATCATCTCCCGCGCGGCCTTCTTTATGACCCGGCTTGGAAGCTTGCTCGGCCCGGCGGCAAAATTGTATCCTCGTTTCATGGTCGCATCCTTCTTAGGAAAGTTTATCACCGGAACCGGAGCTTGTCAAATCCCAGGACGCGGGCTGCACGAAGAGTGCTATACGCGCCCGTCCCTTTTGGCGGCCAGGACCAGGCTGACGTACTTCACCTCGTCCCTTATAGACCCGTACACCTTCATGCTTTTATCGAATGCCGGAGAGGCGCACTCGAGGAAAGCGCGCTTTTCGGCGAACACGAGCCTGCACGTAACCTCGGTCCTGCCTCCCTTTCTTTTCGAAAAATGGCCGGAACACCCGTCCCAGTGCGGACAGCGGTAGTTGCAGTCCAGCCGGGACGACTGGACAAGCCTTCCGTTTATGATATTGTTCAAGAATATTACCATCAGCGCACCCTTGGCTTTTTCTTATAAAAATTAAACAAAAACGACTCTCGTTTGTCAAGTATGAAGTTGAAAAGGTCAAATTTGTGTTGACTTTGGCCGAAAAGCGCCATATAATGCACAAGCTTTTTACTTAAGGACTTGAAAAATGCCAAGAATTTGCTCGATACTCGGAAGGACGGCCCAAAACGGCAATAAGGTCTCCCATTCGGAGGTCAAGACCAAGCGCCGCTTCCTGCCCAACCTGCAGACAGTGTCCTTCTTCTCGGACGCCCTGGGGCGCCAGGTCCAGCTCTGCGTATCCGCCCGCGGGCAAAAAACGGTCGAAAAAAACGGCGGCATAGACGCCTTCCTCACGTCCGCCGGGAATAGCAGGCTGACCCCGGAGGGCAGAAAACTCAAGGCCCGCATAGCTGCGGCGAGCTTGAAATAACGGGAGTCTCAAATGGCCAAAAAAACCACAAAAATCCTTATCAAACTCCGCAATCCGGACACCGGAACCTTCTATACCACATACCGCAACCCGAAGTCCCCGAACACGCAGGAAAAGCTTTCGTTCAGGAAATACGACAAAAAGACGCGGAAGCACGAGGTGTTCGTCGAAAACAAAATATGACCAAAAGCTCCGCGGCGCCGAGGAGCTTTTGTCTCCATACGGAGGACGATATGCCGAAAACAAGCATTCTCGACTGTACATTCCGCGACGGCGGATACAACAACGACTGGACGTTCGGGCGCAAGGCGAAAACGCGCGTGCCACGCTTTTTGGCCCAAGCCGGAATAGAAACGATAGAAATGGGATTCCTGTGGGACAAGGGCGACTATACCAGGCGCCAGAGCCTTTACACAGACCCCCGCGACGCCGAGGAATTCATACCGAAAGGCTCGACGGCAAGATACCTTCTCATGGTGACGTACGGCCGCTACGACTTGGCGAAGCTCCCGCCCAAAGGCGAGACCAGGATAGACGGACTGCGCATAATATTCCGCCCCAGGCAGTGGCGCGAGGCCATGGACTTTATCGCCGAGGTGAAGGACAGGGGCTATTTCGTCTCGTGCAACCCGATGCAGACGTTCAAGTACACGGACGCGGAGCTGTCCGCCCTCCTGTCCCGGGCGAACGAGGCCAGGCCCGACGTGCTTTCCATAGTCGACAGCTTCGGCAGCATGTTCCCGACGGAGGTAGAGGCAATGGCGCGCAAGTTCGACGACGCCCTGGCGCCCGGCATAGCCCTTGGGTTCCATTCGCACGACAACCTGGGCCTCGCCCTCCCGTCGTCGCTCCGGCTGGCCCAGATGGGCCTGAAACGCGACCTGGTGCTCGACGCCGCGCTTCGCGGCCTCGGACGCGGCGCGGGCAACCTGCGCACCGAAATAATCGCCATGTGGCTCAACGGCCACTCCGGCGCCGGATACAACATAGACAAGATATTCGAGGCCATCGACGGATACATATCCGTCATACACCGCCGCAAGCCGTGGCGGCACGACATAATATACGGACTGTCGGCCATGGCGCGCATACACCCGGACTACGCCACGTTCCTTATCGAGCACAAGGCCGGCGCCGGAATCGCCAACGCCGTGCTTTC
>JAITSG010000074.1 GCA_031288035.1 Rickettsiales bacterium
CATGGTGCACCTGAACGACGTAAGCTGGGACAAGGATCCGGACGAGGCCGTGAAGGGCTATCAGAAGGGCCAGGTCATAGAGGCCAAGATTCTCGAGATAGACACGGACAAGGAGCGCATCTCGCTTGGGATAAAGCAGCTTTCCAAGGACATGGTCGCCGACGCCATGGAGGCGCTGAGGAAGGGCCAGGTCGTGACCTGCGTGATACGGGAGGTTTCCGACGGCGGCCTTGCGGTGGAGGCCGGCGGGGTCCGCGGCTTTATAAAGACGTCCGAGCTTTCCAAGAACCGGACGGAGCAGCATGCCGACCGTTTCGCCGTGGGCGAGAAAGTCGACGCCAAGATAACCAATATAGACCCCAAGACCCGCCAGCTTGCGCTTTCCATCAAGGCGTACGAGCTTGACGAGGAAAAGCGCGCGATAAAGGAGTACGGTTCCGCCGACTCGGGCGCTCTTCTGGGCGACATACTCGGCGCCGCGCAGGACGAGAAGGAAAAGAAGAAGCGGAAATAGCGCTTCGTTTTGCGACGAAGAAGGCGGTCCGCGAAGGCCGCCCTTTTTATAAGGTCCGGCTGTCGGCGCATATCTTTCAGGGTAGTTTGTTAATAAGCCGCCTTGGCCGGTTTCTCGATATAAAATTTGACTGTCGCCAGCCGGATGTATTCGGCCTTTGTTTCTTCTGTCCCGGCGCTTTGCCCAGATGTGAATGCGCAGGCGAGGGCTAGGGAAACAACAGGCAATAAGATAATTTTTTCATGTTCATAATTTTATCCTCTCGTCGACTATCCTCCTAGCGGCCTCGAACACCTGTTCGCGGTCCATGTCGGAGGTGTCTATGATAACCGCGTCCTGGGACGGGACCAGCGGGTTGTCCGCGCGCGTGGTGTCGCGCCTATCGCGCTCCATCATGTCGGAAAGTATAGCGTTATAGTCCGCCTCCGCTCCCTTTTCGCGGTATTCGTCGTACCGCCGCCTCGCCTTGACTTCCGGGCGGGCGGTGAGGAATATCTTGACCGGCGCGTCGGGGAATATGGCAGTGCCTATGTCCCTGCCCTCGGCTATCGCGCCCTTGGCGCCGTTCGGGGGATGGCGGCCGAAGTCGACCTGGTACTGCCTTATCGCCTCGCGCAGCTTCGGTATGGCCGCGATTTTGGAGGTGTATTGCGATATGTCCGAGCGGCGGATTTCCGGGCGGCGGGAGTATTCGAGGAGCTTGCCGGACGCCGTCATTGCTGCGGCCGCGGTTACTGCCCCGGCCTCGTCTATGTTTTCCATGTCGAAACCGTGTTCGAGGAGGTGCAAGGCTACGGCGCGGTAAAGCGATCCTGTGTCGAGCGTCGCCCAGCCGTAGTGGGAGGCGAGCTTCGCGGCCAGCGTTCCCTTGCCCACTCCGGCCGGCCCGTCTATCGCTATGATGTTCGTATTCATGGCAACTCCGTAAAAAACACCCCTCCGAAAGAGGGCGTGAAAAAACAAACTCGTCCAAACACGCGGGGTTTCCCCGATTTTTGGTCTCCGACACCCAAATCAAAATAGCATGAATTTATGAGTGCGTCCATTTTGATTCGCTCTTTCAGACTGCCTTTTTCTCTTCCTGATAGATGATAAGGGGTTTCTGGCCCTCCACAGCCTCTGCGTTCACCACGACCTTGGCTATGTTCTTGTTGTCGGGCAGCATGTACATTATGTCCAAGAGCAGCGCCTCTATTATGGAGCGCAGCCCCCTTGCGCCGGTCTTTCGCTCTATCGCCTTTTTCGCGATGAGGGTAAGCGCGCCGTCCGTGAATTCCAGCTCGGCGTTTTCCATGGCGAACAGGGCCTTGTACTGCTTCACGAGGGCGTTTTTCGGCTCGGTCAGTATGGAGACCAGAGCCTCTTCGTCCAGTTCGTCGAGCGTCACTATTATCGGCATGCGCCCGACCATTTCGGGGATTATGCCGTATTTGACTATGTCCTCCGGCCCGACAAGCTTGAACAGCTCGCCGGTCTTGCGCTGTTTTTTCGACCGCACGGCGGCGCCGAATCCCATGGAGGTTTCGTGCGTGCGCCGCTCTATTATCTTCTCGAGCCCGTCGAACGCGCCGCCGAGGATGAAGAGGACGTTCGAGGTGTCGAACTGTATGTACTCCTGCTGCGGGTGCTTGCGCCCTCCGGACGGCGGCACGTTTATGGCCGCGCCTTCTATCAGCTTCAGGAGGGCCTGCTGCACGCCCTCTCCCGACACGTCGCGGGTAAGCGAGGGATTGTCGGACTTGCGCGATATCTTGTCCACCTCGTCTATATAGACTATGCCGCGCTGGGCCTTCTCCACGTCGTAGTTCGTGGCCTGCAAAAGACGCACGAGTATGTTCTCCACGTCCTCGCCCACGTATCCGGCCTCGGTGAGCGTGGTTGCGTCCGCGATGGTGAACGGCACGTCCAGGATGCGGGCCAAGGTCGAAGCCAGGAGCGTCTTGCCCGATCCGGTCGGCCCCATCAGGAGTATGTTGGATTTCTGTATCTCTACGTCGTTCTTGGCGTCCATGTTCCACAGGCGCTTGTAGTGGTTGTACACAGCGACGGACAGCGATTTCTTGGCCTTTATCTGCCCTATGACATAGTCGTCCAGGCTGGCGGACATTGCGGCGGGCGTCGGGGTGTCGGCGATTCCGTCGGACAGGTTTTTTTTCTTTTCCTTGTTGATTATGCCAGCGCACAGCTCCACGCACACGTCGCAGATGAAGCAGTTCGGCCCGGCGATCAGCTTTTTCACGTCATGCTGGGACTTGCCGCAAAAGGAACAGTATTTCGTCTGCAGTTCTTCGGCCATAGGTTTCTTTCACCACACGATATTATCATATTTCGGGATTTTTTTCAAGGCTTATGCTTTCAAAAGCGCGCGGCGGATGACCTCGCCTATACCGGCATCCTTGGATTCGGCCATGGCCGCGTACACGGCGTTCGCCGCCTGGACGCGCGAATATCCCATGTTGACCAGGGCGGAAACGGCGTCCGGCCCAACGCCCCCGGCCTCTTGTTTTGCCTGCAAGGAGGCCGCGGCTATGCCGAGCCGGCCTATCTTGTCCTTCAGTTCGGAAACTATGCGCGCCGCGGTCTTTGCGCCTATGCCGCCGGCCGCGGTGAAGGCCTTGGCGTTTCCCGAGGCTATCGCGGCCGCGGCCTCTCCGGATGTCAGCGCCGACATTATCGACATGCCCGCCTTCGGTCCTATGCTCTGGACGGAGGTGAGCATGTTGAACAGGTCCTTGTCCGCGGCCGAGGCGAAGCCGTAGAGCGTTATGCTATCCTCCCTGACGGCGGTTTCTATGAACAGGGATATGCGCTCTCCGTCCCTAGCGTCGCCAAGTATCCGCGCCGGGACTACTACGCCATAGCCGACTCCGCCCGCGTCCACTATCACGGCCGAGTCGGTCCGCCCGTCTACGGTGCCGGAGAGCTTGTATATCATTTCGCCAGATAGGCCCTTATTATGCCCGGGTTCTTGTACATCATGTAGGTCGTAGCGCCGCTCGCGAGATGGAGCCATGCTATCGCCGCGGCGAATATTCCGAACACCATCTTGGCCAGTCCTTCCTCGCCCTTTAGCGTGACCGTGGTCGCGACATAGAGGAGGAATACTATGTACAGGTCTATCGCGAGCGAGAAGAAGAACAGCACCCAGTAGGCGAACGCGAGGTGGTATGCGGCGTACGCGACGGGATAGAGGAATATGCAGCTCGCCACGGCTTTCAGGGCCGATTCGAAGTTGACCTCGCCCTTCGTCATGAACGAGAAGAAGAGCATTATCCCGGCCAGCCCGAAGCTTATGAACACCGCTATGACCGGCATGACCACGGCCGACGTCGCGGCGCCGAGGAACGTTATGTCGGCGATCGAGAACAGTATCTTTATGCCGGCGGCGACAAGTCCGTACATAAGTATCTTGAGTATCGCATCGTCGTAGTGTCCGTCCGCCTTTATGCCGGAAAAGTGCCTCACCGGGTTGAGGGTTATTTCGAACGCGTCGGTTATGAATTTCATCAGTCCGTACCTGCGCGCTTTGTTTCTGGCCAAGGCGGCCGCCCTAGTCATCGGGGATGGCTTCGCCTTTGCCTTGAACACCGGTTTCTTGATTGTTTTTCTGGCCTTCGCAACCATTTGTTCCTCCTTTGTAAAGCGCTTGTATACGGATGGATTCTAACATACCTTTTGCCTTGTTTCCATAAGTTTTTTTTGCTATAATCATATTATGTTCACAGTGGCCGTCATAGGGCGCCCGAATGTGGGGAAATCGTCTCTGTTCAACCGGCTGGTAAAAAGGCGGCTGGCGATAGTCCACGACTCGTCCGGCACCACCCGGGACATAAAGGAATGCACGGTGGATTTGGGCTACGGGTCTTCGTTTTCTCTCCTTGACACCGCCGGCATAGAGGTTTCGAAGGATGCGCTCGCGTGCCGCATGAGCGCGGGGGCCATATCCGCTGCCGCGTCGGCCGACCTCATATTGTTCGTGGTCGACGCGAAGAAGGGCCCGACGCCGGCGGACCGCGATCTGGCCGACAAGATCCGCCGGATGAACAAGGACGTGATACTTGTCGCGAACAAGGCGGAGAACATGATGCTGTTCGAGAGTGAATCGGCCGAGTTCTTTTCCCTCGGGTTCAAGAAGGCTATTCCGGTGTCCACGGCGCACAGCATAGGCATTTCCGCGCTGAAGGAGGCGATAATGAGCCGCGTGACCAAGCGGAGCAAGCACGAGATACTCTCGACCGACGAGGCGCGCGAGATAATCCGCGAGACCGAGCGGATGGACGCGCAAGAGGGCGGCGGGAGGATACGCGTGGCGCTCATAGGGCAGCCGAACGTGGGCAAATCCACGCTCGCCAACAGGCTGCTGGGGCGCGACCGGCTGGTCACCAGCGAAAAGGCCGGGACCACCAGGGACGCCATAGACGTGGACTTTTCCTACCGCGGGCGCGATCTTACGCTTATCGACACGGCGGGGCTCAGGAGGAAGAACAGGATAATAGAGGAGCTTGAGGGCCTGGCCGCCGGGCGCTCCATAGACGCTATAAAAAAGTCGGACGTCTGCGTTCTGGTCGTGGACGTGGCCTCCAGCTCCTCGGGCATGCAGAACCTCAAGATAGCCGACTTCGCGGTGTCCGAGGGGAAGGGGTTGGTCATAGTCATAAACAAGATAGACCTGGCCCTGGATCCTAAGGGCGCGGTCGAGTATGTGAGGAAGCGGCTAGACATATCGTTTTCGCAGGTCAAGGACATTCCCGTGGTCGTGACGTCCGCCAAGCGCGGCTCAGGCATAGGCGACATGATGCGCGCGGTGTTCGAGCTTTACGATTTGTCGAGCCTGCGGATTCCCACCGCCCGGCTTAACAAGTGGCTTGAGGCCGCGGTGGCCAAGACTCCGCCGCCGAATTCGCGGCTGAAACGGCCCATGGGGGTGAAGTACATAACCCAGGCCGGCGTCCGGCCGCCGTCGTTTGTCTTGTTCGTAGGCGGCGCGGGGGACCTGCCGGAGAACTACAAGAGGTATCTTGTGAACTCGCTGGGGGAGGAGTTCGGCTTCGCCCGCATCGCGGTCCGGCTGAAGGTGAAATCGTCCGCGAATCCGTATTCCGGCGGGGAAAGGAAAACAAGGGTATGAAAAGGAGCATAGCGCTTATCGCCGGGCTGGTCCTGCTCGATCTGGCCGTAAAGACGGCCGTGCTTTCGGCCACTCCGTTCCCGCTGGAGCTGTGGGGGCCGCACCGTCGGATATATCCGGGGTTCATGCGCATCGCGGCTGTGACCGGTTTTTTCGACATAATCCTGGTGTGGAACACGGGCATAAGCTTTTCGTTCCTGTCTGGCGACACTCAGGCCATGCGCTGGTTGCTCATAGCGGTAAGCCTGGCCGTGACCGCGGTCATATTCCGGTTCATGGGGAGGGAGGAAACGCGCCTAGGCCGCACGGGGTATGCGTTCGTAATTGCCGGGGCCCTTGGCAACGTGGTCGACCGCGTCCGCTATGGCGCGGTGGTGGACTTCCTGGATTTCCACGCGGGCTCCCTGCATTGGCCGGCGTTCAACGTGGCCGACATGCTGATCTGCCTGGGCGTCGCCCTGCTTCTCCTGCCGCGCGGGGCTGGAAAATAATTCCATTTGCTTTTTTGGCAGAAAGTGGTAGAAATAAGGGAAAGAACGAGGAAGGAGGCTTACCATGAAAATCAATACCCGCGTCGCTGTTTTTGTGCTTGGCGGCCTTGCGGCTTTGGCCGCGGCCGCCGTTATAGGATATTACGCCGGGACGTCCCGCTCCACTGACAATCCCGGGATAGAGGGCGTCGACATAAAGGATCCGGAGTTCCGCTCTGCGTTCAAGGACGCCGTGTCCGGCTCCATGATGGACAGCTGCGTGCGGGTGAGCAAGGGGGAGGAGAAGCTCTGCTCGTGCTATCGCGACGAATTCATAAACTCGCTTTCGGAGGGCGAGTGGGACCGCCTCATGACGAAGCGCGCCGACTACGTGCTGACCTCCGACAAGAGCATCGCGGACAAGATACAGGGCGCGAAGTCCAAGTGCGACACGGATTTCGTGAGGAGCAATATGAAGTCCAGGCCGGCTCCATTTCCGGCCGACAAAAAGCCGACAAAGGCGAAGAAGAAATGATTTTTATTTGAGGGAAAGGGGAAAGCCGGGCTAACAAACCCGGCTTTTTTTATAAAAATTCACTCTTTGAACAACACGAGACAACTCGTCCGAACAACCGGGCTCTGCCTGGTTTTTGGACACGTATTTTCCAATCGAAAAAAACGGGGCCGCAACCGGGCGCGATTTTTCGATTGATATTCACAGGTCCCACTTGAACGACCCGTCCGCCTTTTGGATTATGCGGGCGTCCTGTATTCCGGCTTCGCGCACGGCCTTTTGCACCTTCACTGCCTCGTCCTTGGAGCCGAACTCGCCGAAGCGCACCTTGTAATACACCTCGCCGTCCTGCACGGCCTTGAATATCTTGGCCGGGCCTATTCCCGAGAGCTTGGCCTTGAGCCCGTCCGCGCGCGCGAACGTATAGAAAGCGGCCGCCTGGACGTAGAATCCGCCCTTGACGCTGGCCACCGAGGTTATGGCGCCCTCCGGGATATTCTCTTCCGGAGCGGGCTTGGCCTGCGCGGGCCCGACTAGGGCGTAGCCGTTGGACTGGTTGTACGAGGAGGACTCGGTCTTCTTGCCGCCGCCCGGCTTGACCGACACGCCGTAGTTGTCGTACAGGCTCGTGTCCTTAGATTCCATGGCAAGGCGCTTGAGCGCCCTGGATTCGGCGGCCAGTATCTCGACCTTGACGCGCGCCGTGCCCGTGGCCTTCATGTCCAAGGCGTCCGCCGCGGCCGAGCTCAGGTCTATTATCCTGTCGCGCGCGAAAGGCCCGCGGTCGTTGACCTTCACGTTGACGGAAACGCCCGTGTCCATATTTGTCACGCGCACGAGGGACGGCATGGGCAGCGTCCTGTGCGCGGCGGTGAGCTTGTCCTTGTCGAACACTTCGCCGTTCGCGGTGCGCTGGCCGTGGAACGAGTCGCCGTACCACGACGCCGTGCCTATTTCGCTGTATTCGTAATCCTCGTGCGGATAGTATGGCACGCCGTCTATAAGGTACGGGTTGCCGACCTTGTAAAGCCCGGTCGTGCCGAACGTGGAGGGCTGGGTCGAAGGGTGGTCGGGGTCCGCGTCATCGTCGTCTTCGTCGTCCGAGGCTGCGATTGCCGACGCGGCTGCCGGCGCGATCGCCGCCGCGGGAGCGGCGGACGGAGCCGCGGCCGGCTCGGCGCCGGCGACTATGCTTTCCTCCACCAGTGCGTCCTCGTCTACCGTGGCCGCTTCGTCGGCTGCCGTATCTTCGGCAGGCGCGGCCCGTGCGGCCGGCGCTGCCGCGGGGGCGGACTCGGAAGAAGAGGCTTCGTCATCCAGTATGTTCACCGTGCCCTCCTCCCCCGCGTCGAACGCCTGCATGTCGTCCTCGGCGGCCGGATACTGCTTTGCGTTTTGGGTTTCCTGCTCCGCCGTTCCTATCATCGGGACCCGGCCGTAATCAGCGCATGCGGGAACGAGGGCCAGCAGTACTATGATGGATAATTTTCTGCTCATTTCCTTTCTCCTTACGAGATAGGATGATACCACATCAGAAAAGTTTTAGCAACAACAAAGCAAAGGCCGCGCGGTACGCGGCGGCCCACGCGAACGAGAATTTCGCGGCGATTTTGATTAGCGAGCTTACGGCGCACAGGCTGGCCGCGAAGGACGTTGCCACGACTATGGCGGCGTCCGCGGCGGAAACCGACATCGCGCGGGTGTTGATCATGGTCCATGCGCCCGCCCCGGCTATCGCCGGTATGGCCATGAGGAGCGAGAACTCGGCCGCGGCCTTCCTGCTGGCGCCGGAGGCGAGGAGCCCTATCATGGAGCTGCCAGAGCGGCTGGCTCCGTGGATGACCGAGAACATCTGGCACAATCCGGCGGCCATGGCGGCGCGCCATCCGATTTCCTCCGTCTTGCCGCCAAAAAACCTGTCGGCTCCCCATAACAGGAGGCCGAACGCGACCAGGTTGAACGCGACCAGCCCGGCGCTTTCGTTCTGGCCGAACGATGATGCCAGCGCCCCCGCTATCGCGATCGGCGCGAACGACGCTGCTATCTTAAGGGCCGTGGTCCTGCCCTCTTTCGGCCGGCCGGCGAAGAACCCCCGCGCCATTTCCCATATCCGCGCCCTGGAGTATATGATTATCGCCATAAGGGAGCCTATGTGGGCCAGGGCTTCCAGAATTCGGCCGTCCCCCGCGCCCGGCCCCCAGAGGCGGTCCAACGCCATGAGGTGGGCCGACGACGACACGGGCAGAAATTCGGTCAGCCCCTGGATTATGCTGTATATTGCCAGGTACGATGCATCCATTTTTTCCTTGTATCATAAGGCATTTCATGGTACTATGCAACAAATAAACCGGCAAGGCCGCGTCGCGCGGCCAAGGGTTCGAAATGGCGGAAAAAAGGGACGAATGGAAGATTACCGTGGGCGACTATGTGGTCTATCCCACGCACGGCGTAGGCCAGATAAGCGAGATAACCACCGACAAGGTCGCGGGATTCGACATAGAATTCCTGGTGATAAGTTTTGCCAAGAACCGCATGACCCTGAAGATTCCGGTGGACAAGATAGAGATTTCCGGGCTGAGGAAGCTCTCCACGGAGTACGAGATAAAGAAGGCCGTGGAAATAATGAGGACGCCGCCCCAGGCCAAGCGCATGGTCTGGGCGAAGCGAAGCCAGGAATATGAGGAGAAGATAAACTCGGGCGAGCCCTCCGAGATAGCCGAGGTCGTACGCGACCTCTATAAGCGCGCCGACCGGCCGGAACAGTCGTTTTCCGAGCGCCAGATATACGAGCAGGCCGTATCGCGCCTTGCCGACGAGTACGGCGCCATATTCGGGCTGCCCGGCGACGACGCCGTGGCCAAGATAGAGGGCGTGCTGGAGCGCGAGGATAAGAAGCGCCAGGCCGAGGCGGAAACCGGAAGCGCCGGCCAGGACGCCGATTGATGACCGCACCGCGGCCGGCAGATAAAGCAAAGTAGGCAACGCTGATAATGCAGGCGAGCGGGCCGCTGAAGGTAGCGTCGGCGCAGTTTGGTCAACAGGCTCCTGAAGGAGCTTGTTTCTTGCTATTGCCGCCTACTTGCGGCCCTTCTTCCCGGCGGGAAGCGCGACGCGGTACAGGCTGACCAGCAGGACTATGCTCTGCGGCCACGACATCACGGCGCCAGCGTGCTCCAGGCCGGACGCGAACTCCGCGCCGTTGATGAGCAGGTAGTATATGGCCAGGGCCACGGCCATGCTCACGTACGACAGGGCGTTCGCGGCGAGCGCCTTGTTGGGCGGGTTCAGCGCCGCGCTCTTGAGCGCGTTTCTCCAATAGAGTTCGGTGACAGCGAAAGTGGCGGCAAGATACAGTATGGTTTCCAAGGTCATGATAACCTCCTTTCGAATCCATTATAGAGTAGCCGTTTTAGGAATGGAAGGATAATTTTGGCGCGAAAAGCGAGCTCGCGCCAGCGGACGGGCGGCGTGGGCGAGGGGCCCTAGAGCCGCCCGGCCGGTCCCGGCGGTTCCGCGCGCAGTCTTTTTGGTGACGACTGCGAAATTTTATGGGAAATGGGGATCGGTAAATACCTTACGTTAGACTTTACATTCAAAGGCTTCGCTCTCCAGGCGGATTCGTCTATTCCAAAGAGTTTCCCCTTCGTACATAAAGTATTTCATTCCTGTGTCGTGATAGCCTATCAAACGTTCTGCAAGAGCGGAAATCTTATATGGTTCACCTTCGTATTCAACTTCTCTTTCGCCAATCACTGTACAGGTTATAGATTCATCTCGCGTAAAGATTAAAACAGCATTAATCGGGATATCCAATTCCGTGAAAGACATTACGCCCCGCCTAGTTCTTTGTTCATCCACGGCCTTTTCGACAATTTCTTCTAGTTCCTGTTCTACAGCCTCCGATTGACAGATTTTCTTCAGGTCTTCTGTTGGAACCCGCATTAGCCTTGCAATGTTTTTAAAGACGGCAAGCGCCTGCTCTGGCTGCATAAGGAAGAATTCTTTTTTGCGTTCACGTCCAGCCGGAGTCGAATCTATCGCACGAATTGCAGGATTGGCGTTTTCAAGAATACTATGAATTCCCTCTTCAACCTGCTCGCAGTTTTCTACATGAAACTCAGCATAAACTCTAAAATTCAATGGGATTGATGTTGAGCGAGATAAATCGTTTGCTCGTTCTTGTGCTGTTTGAGTTGGGCGCTCGGTTTTACCAACTTTGACCCAACCGGCAAGGCTGGGATTCGTCATGATATAAACTATACCTTTTGACATTCTATTTTTCTTCCGGATTCTGGTGTTCCCAACCGGAGTCGAACCGGTGTTCTAAGAATGAGAATCTTATGTCCTAGGCCTCTAGACGATGGGAACCTGGGCGCGATTATACGCGCTTTACAGCGGTTTGCAAGGAAAAAGCGCCGGAAAATACAGCAAAATTCAGGCAGCCGCGGCCTTTGTCGCGCGGCCATGCCGGACGGTCGCCGCGTGTTTTCGCTTTACAAAACCGCGGCCCGCGTGTATAATGGCCGCGTATCCGAAAGGGTATGGGCCAAGTTTCAAGGCTCGGCATATACAGCGCCGATACGCGCTGAGATTCGTATCCTCGATGCGCAATCGGGGAGGCCGTAGTGTATGTTCAAGGACAGGCCTACGGTTTGTCCCAAAGACTGCGGCGAGTCTGTTATATGTCGGATTCTTGAAACCTCCCCGGCCTTTCCGGATGCGAATATGCAATCAACGGAAAGGAAAAAATATGAATAAAGCAATAATATTCGGATTGGTCGCGATCATGTTCCCGGCGTTCGCGGACGCGGCGCCGAGAGGTCGGGGAGGGCCGCAGACAGACGAGGAATGCCGCGCTAAGATGGGAAGACCGGCCAAGCTGGTGAACGACATGCGCGCAGGCCCTAGATGCTCGTGCGGCAAAGAGATAGACGGTTATGAGGAAGTCAAGGGCAAATGCGTGGCTCTCTCGCCGGAAGATCTGGAATGCGTGCGCAAGGCGGACTCCGGCGCGCGATACGACAAGAAGAGGGGCTGCGTTTGCAAGTCGCCGCGCAAGATGAACGAACATGGCCTTTGCGAGTGGTAAGAAAAAGCCCCCTCCTCCGTATGAAGGGAGGAGGGGGCCGTCATGCGCTTTCGCGCGCGTTATCTCCAGCAGTCGCGCTTGCGGGCGAAATAGGCCTGCGGGTGCGCGCACGCGGGGCAGGCCTTCGGCGCCTCCTTGCCTATATGGAGGTATCCGCAGTTGAGGCACTCCCACACTATTTCCTCGGGCTTCTTGAATATGGTGCCTTCCTGGAGCTCCTTTAGCATGGAGGAATAGCGTTCCGCGTGGTAGGTTTCGGCCACTGCTATGTTGCGCATGGCGCTGGCGACGGCGGCGAAGCCCTCCTCGTCGGCTATTTTGGCGAAGTCGGGATACATATGCTCGGCCTCGTCCTTTTCGCCGTTGATGGCGGCGACGAGGTTTTCTGTCGTGGTGCCGATTATTCCGGCCGGATATGCCCACTCTATCTTGGCCATTCCGCCCTCGAGGAATTTGAACAGCCTCTCGGCGTGTTCCTTTTCCTGCGCGGCGGTTTCTTCGAACAGGCGGCTTATCTGCACGTACCCGTCGCTCTTGGCCTTCGACGCCCAGAAGGTGTAGCGGTTCCTGGCCTGCGATTCTCCGGCAAAGGCTATCATTATGTTCTTTTCTGTCTTCGTTCCGATTATGCTGCTCATATTGGTTCCTTTCGTTTTTATTGTTTATCGTCAAAACATAACACAGAATTATATTGTTATCAACCGAAATTTATGGTAAAATCGCACCCATGAGGAAACTGTGCGCGTTTTTGCTGGCGCTTCTGCCGTTCGCCGCCTGGGCCGCGCCTCAGGCAAGTCCGTCGAAGAACATGGGCGCCGCGCGTTCTAAGCCCGTCAGGGCCAGGACGAACAAGACTTCCGGCGGATCTCGCCGCGCTGTCATCGCCGAAGCGGAGGACGAGGCGGTCGATGCGGCCGAGAAGGAGGAGGCCGCGCCGCCGCCCGCGCAAAGGCAGACGTTCACCGAATGCATGGACGGCTTTTGCAAATCGCCGCTGTTCCCGGACAAGGGGCGGTGCCGGTGTTCGCCCAACCTGCTGCGCATAGAGAAGGCCCTCAGGGACATAGAGCGCCAGCAGGCCGAGGCCGACAGGAGCGCCAAGGCCCTCGAGATAGCGATGAACGTGGAGGACGTGCTCGCCGTGGAGGCCGTCGTAGGCTCGGCCTACGACAACATAAATTCGATTGAGAAGTCGGCCAAGGTCGCGGCCGCCGTGCGCATAGACGAGCGCACCCACGTCGCGGAGGGCGTCTCGCTTTTCAACGAGGCCGTCAAGCGCTGCGCAGGCGCCATGGAGACGCCGGAGGACAAGTCCATGAAGCCGAAGGAGTATCAGGTCGCGGTCGAAAAGGACTGCGGCTCTTATTCGACGGTGCTGAAGGAAAAGCAGGATTCTGTCGCGAACCTTTTGATACAGACCCAGAAGAACCAGGAGATGTTCGACGCGACCGAGGACAAGAAGAGGAACCTTCTCGACACGGACGCGTGCCGCGTTGAGTACCAAGCCTGCGCCAAGAACGAGTGCGGCGAGGATTGGAAGGTCTGCCGCGAGATGTACCAGATAGACAACGCGATAAAGCGCTGCGAGGCGGTGAACAAGGGAAAGTGCGAAGACATGAAGGCCCTGGTTTTGCGCGACCTCCGGGACTACATCTACAACGAGATACAGCGCATCAGGATCTATGAGGCGTCCAAGAAGAAGTAGCCGGCGCTTGATAAATATTACGGCATGGTCGCCGGCCGCGTTTCGGCGCGTCCTGTTGCAGGTAAGGGAAGCTCTACAGTCCGAGTCCCAGCTCCGTATAGACGTCTATGCCCGGGTGTCCGTCCGGGACTATCTCCGCGCCGGTGGAATATAGCGGGATTTCCACTTCGCCCGCGTATTCCGCCGAGCGCGCCGAGATAAGCGCGTTCTGGTATGCGCGCACCGCATCGTACGTGGCGGCGCCGAGCCTTCCGTCCGGTTCTCCCTTATAGAATCCGCGGATAATGAGCCCGGACTGGAGCTCCTTTATCTGGTCGCGGGTAAGGGGTTTGCGCGCCGCGCATTCGTCCGAGCATTCAAGCCTCGCCAAGCCGCCCGCTATGGCATCGGACAGAAGTCCGACCGACAGGGCGTAGTTCGTGCTGGCGTTCCACCGCATTATCCGGCGGAAATTGCCGTAGGCTAGGAACGCCGGTCCGAACTGTCCCTCCGGCGCTATCAGACGGGCCATGGTCTTCGACGATTTCGGCAGGTCGGTCCAGTCGTAGGCCTTCAGCCCCATCGCCGCGAATTCCCCGACGGGAAGCTCGGTTTGCGAGTTCGCGTATTGCCACAGCGCTCTGTTGTCGCGGTCGAACTTGACCGGGCGCCCCCATTTTTCCTTTCCGTTCCATCCCATCTGCTTTAGGTAGTTCGCGGCCGAGGCGAAGCTGTCCGACCGGTTGTACATAAGGTCTATCTTGGCGTCCCCGCTTCCGTCCACCGCGTACCTGGCGAACGTCGACGGCATGAACTGGAAGTTTCCGAACGCTCCGGCCCACGATCCGCGTGCGTCGGCGTCTATGCTGCCAGCCTCGACAATCCGCGCGAACTCGCCCGCCTCTTTTGCGAAGAATTCGCTGCGCCGCGGGTCGAAGGCCAGTGTGGCCAGCGCGTTCCCGAGGCGATAGTTTCCGGATACCTTCCCGTAGTTGGTTTCCATGCCCCACAGGGCTGTTATCACCTGCGGCTGCGCTCCGTACTTCGCGTGCACGCGGGAAAGCACGTTCGCGTTGCGGGCCAGGTTCTCGCGCCCGGATTTCACGCGCGCCGGGCCAAGCGCGGTGTTGTAGTACTGCCAGAACGATTTCCTGAACTCCGGCTGCCTGCTGTCGTCGCGCACGGCCAGATACTCGTACTTCGCTCCGTCGAATATCGCGGAGAGCGTCTTGTCCGAAACCTTGTATGCGGCTTTGAGCTTGGCCTTGAATTCCGGGATCCATCTGGCGAACCGCGCCGCCTGCTCCCGTTCCTCGTCCGTTTCCGGGGATATCTCAGCCGCCGTGGCGGAAATGGCCAGAAGCAGGGCGGCTATGGGCAGGAGCCTTTTCATGTCAGGATTATAGCACAAAAAACCGCCCCTGCAATAAAAACCGGGGCGGCGGGCGGATTGCGGCGGATTATTTCACCTTGAGCTCTATTTCCTGCACCTTGCGGTCAAGCTCGTCTATGATCTTGTTTGTGACTATCAAGTCCTTGTTCAGTACCACCGCGGCCTGGGAGTTGAGTATCATGTCGTATCCGGCCGCGCGTCCTATGTCCTTCACTATGTCGGAAAGATAGTCTTCCTGTATCTTCTTGAGGGCGTCTATATAGCCCTTTTCTATGGCCTGGAGCTTCTGCTGGGTCGAGCGGTCGTAATCTATGACCTCCTTCTGGAAGGCCGTGGCCTCCTTTGCGAAGGCCTCCTGGCTCATGACCAGCTGTTTTTGCTTCAGGTCGGCCTCTTTCTTCTCGAATTCGGCGCGCTTTTTCTTGACGGAATCCTGGACCTCCTCGACCTTGGCGTCCTTTTGCTTGTTAAGCGACCTCATTACCTTGGCCTCGCTGTTGACCTTGGCCATTTCAACGACTCCTATGCGCGTTCCGGCGCCCTGGGCCTCGGCGGAAACGCCCTTGTCCTTGCCGCAGCTCGATGCGGCCACCGCCACAGCGGCTATGAAAACGTAGCTCAAGAATTTCTTCATTTTCTTTCTCCTGTTTGTCCTGTTGCTTTTATCCGATTATACGGGGAATTCGCGCGAAATCAACAGGAAATTCCGTCGTCCGAGCCGGGCTCCGACCAAGGCGGCTTTTTTTTAATAACTCGTCGGAACAGCCGGGCTTTGCCTGACTTCATAAGAAAACCAACTCGTCGGAACAACCGGGGTCTCCCCGGTTGTTCCGACGCATATTTCCGCTCGAATAAATAGCGAAGCGGCTTTTTCGAGCGACCTAAAACGGCTGTCCTATGCTGAACAGGAATCTTTGCCTCTGGTCATAGGGCTGGTATTTGATGGGCGTGGCCCACGAGAAGGATATGTTTCCGATCGGCGATCCCCACGCTATGCCGTATCCCCACGACGTGCGGAACGTGTCGTCATAGTCCACCAGCGCGAAGCTGGCCAGATCCGGCCTGCCCAGGCGGCCCCAGTCGTAAAACGCGTATCCGCTTACCTTGTACTTGCGCGGGATGAATACCGGGAAATTAAGCTGGACCGTGCCGTTGAGCTTGCTGTTTCCGCCGTACGTATAGCTTTTGAACAGCATGCTCCTTGCGCCGACTCCGCCGTATTCGAATCCGCGCAGGCTGTCCGCGCCGAGTATGTACCTGTCCGACGAGGTCAGCGCCGCGCCGCCGAGCGGGTTTATCCATCCGGCCTCGGCCGTTATCTTAAGCTGCCAGCTTCCGCCGAAGAGGCCGAAGTACTGGCGCGCGGCCAGGTCGTTCTTGACGTAGTTCTTGTCGCCTCCGAATCCGGCGTATCCGTTGTTCATGCTTATCGTGTACCCGGTGCGCGTGTCGTTAGCGTAGTCCACGATCTGGTCGCGCCACGCTAGGGTGTTGTCCGCGCGGAACAGGTTGGTCGACGTGTCGGTTAGGAACAGGGCCGCGCGCGATCCGTCCATTATGTCAATGATTTCGTCGTGCCGTATGGTGAGGCGCATCCGGTGGCTCAGCTTGTCGTTGTAGCTCCAGCCGAGCTTCGGGCTTACTCCCACGCTGTCCACGTTGTATCCGTACGTCGACCGGTACCTCGCCTGGTTATAGTACGCGTCCACGCCGCCCATAAGGTCGCGGTCGAACAGGTACGGCTCAACGAACGTCAGGTTGAAGTTGTTGTTCTTCTGCGAGAAAGTCGCCGTCGCGCCCAGGGTCTGGCCCTTGCCCATGAAGTTGTTCTCCCTGACGCCGAGCTCCAGGAAGCCCTTGTTGAACGTGCTCCATCCGGCGCCGAACGATATTTCTCCGGTCGCCTTCTCGTCCACGGCGACGTCTATGCTTATCTTGTCCGGGACGTTCGGTATCTGCCTAGGGGTTATCGCGACGGTGTTGAAGAACCCGAGCGCCATCAGCTTCTGCTTGCTGCTTTCGGCCTGGCTCGTGCTGAACACGTCCTGTTCGTCGAAGTTCAGGTTGCGCCGTATGACCTTGTCGTACGTGCGCGTGTTGTTGCGGATGTCTATGCTGCTTATGAACGCACGCCTGGCGGGCTTCACGCTGTACGTCACGTCGACTATACCGGTTTCGGGGTGCTTGTTCTTGGCTATTTCTATCTGCACGAAGGCGAAGCCCTTTTCGCCCAGCTCCGCCGTCATGGCCTGCACGGCCTTGGTGGCTATCGCCTCGTTGTACCAGTCGCCGGGCTCCAGCATCATGCTGGATCTCAGGGGCGCGGCGTCCAGGTCGTCTATGGCCGACTTGACGTCAACAGCGCCTACCTTGTACCTCTGCCCCTCCTTCATTCTGAACCATACGTGAAAGAAGCTCTCGGTCTTGTCCATCCGCGCGCCGAATCCCTGTATCTCGAAGTCCAAGAATCCGCTCATGAGGTAGAAGTTCCTGAGCTGTTCGGCGTCGTACGATATGCGCTCCTCGTGGTACGTGTCGAACATTTCCCAGAACCGCCACCAGTAATACGGCTTTGACAGTATCACGTCGACAAGCGAGGCGTCGGAGAAGTTCTCGTTGCCTATGAACTCCACGCCGCGGACGTGGGCTTGCGGCCCTTCCTTTATTTCGAACGCCACGTCGCGGCGGTTGTCTGAGAGGATTACGGCCTTCGCGTCCACCTTTGCCTTGAAGTATCCCTGGGTCTTGTACGCGGCCTTTATCGTCTCGACGTCCCTGCGTACGTTGGCCTCTGAGAATATGGAGTGCGCGCGCGTGGCCATGCGGGGCTTGAGCTCCTCCTCGCGCACGGCTTCGTTTCCTTCTATAAGGACGTTGTTCACGGCCGCGGCTTCGGCGACCGTTACGGTAAGCACGCCGTTTGATTCGGAGAGCTTGACGTCGGAAAAGAAGTTCGAGGCGTAGAGCTTCTTGAGGTTGCGGTCTAGGGCCGCCGCGTCCACATCGTCGCCCTCCTTCACGTCCAGGAGGTTTCTGGACATTTCGACGCTGGTGCGGGCATTGCCCTCGATCCGTATTTCCTTCACTTTCGCGGCCCGGAGCTGGGTCGAGATGATTGCGGCCGCCATGAGCAACGACGCGCGCTTCATTTGCCGAAAAGCCTCAGTATGTCGTTGAGGTTAGCGTATATCATCAGCGCTATGACTATTCCGAAGCCTATGTTGAACGCGAGGGATTTGGCGCGCTCCGGCACCTTGCGCCGTATGCATGCCTCCACGAGGTATAAAAGCAGGTATCCGCCGTCCAGCATTGGTATCGGCAGAAGGTTTATGAGGCCTAGGTTGAGCGATATGAGGGCCACCACGTATATGAAGGTCAAAAAGCCGCTCGCCAGGGCTCGGCCGCCTATTTCAGATATGGTTATCATGCCGCCGAGCTCGCGGGGGCTGCGGCTTCCGGTTATCATCTGGCCCAGGGCTGAAAGCGTCTTGGCCGACGCATCCCATGCCATGGCGAGGCTTCCGGCGGCGGCGGACAACAGGCCGAGCCGCCGGTATTCGACCGCCTCCAGGCTGTATTTCACGCCTATTATGAACCGGCCGCAGTCTTCCTGCGGGGTTATGGAGACCGGCTTGGCGTTGACGGAAAGCGCGACCGTCCGGCCCTCGGACGCTGAAACTATGTTCCGGACGTCGCCCTCTATCACGTCGTTTGCCTTGATTTCGGCCTTTTCCGCGACAGAGCCGGCCAGCACGTCCGTCACTATGGAGATGTGCGCCTTGGGCTCGCCGCGCGCGAGGAGGTATCCCCAGAACAGCAGTATTGCGAACAGGAAGTTGAACGCCGGTCCCGCTGCGAACATAGCCGCCTTCTGCCATGTCTTCTTGTGCTCGAAATGGACGTTCGTGTCTTCCAAGCTCGCGGCCTCCTCGGCCTTTTTGGGCGTGTCGCTCTGGCCGTATATCTTCACGTATCCGCCGAACGGGAACACGCCTATTTTCCAGATAGTGCCGCGCCTGTCCGTCCATTTATAGAGGGATTTGCCGAAGCCTATGGAGAACTTCTCCACCCGCACGCCGAAGGCGCGGGCGAGAAGGAAGTGTCCGAGCTCGTGCGCGAACACTATCACGGGGAACATTATTATAAATGCTAAAAACGCTGTCATGTCTTCCTCTTTCGGTTGGGATATGGTACCGCAGGCGATGATTTTAATCAAGATAAAAACGACTAGTTCGGGACCTCCCGCCCGCATCTGTCCGCGCGAGCGCAGGGAGGTTCTGCCAACTACGAAGGAGAGACGGGGCCCGGGCTGGTATTTTCCGCTTGCCAACCAGCCCAGCATGTGATAGAATCAAGGGGTGTCCGAGAGGGCGTGGAGGCTGTTGTAAGCCTTTCAGTTGCGGCGCGGGATACGCCGGAATTCTTATCCCCGACCCTGGTCGGGGTGCTTGTGGTGTATGTCCAGGGGTTACCTAAAGATCACAAGAATCAGATCAACTGAATGATTTACAACCTCCCCGACCGTCTTTCAGACATTAAAAGGCGGTTTTAGGGAAGGGAGGATATCATGCAGTCAAGCATCTTTGCAATTGCCATTGGGGCGGCTTTGTCGCTAGTCAGCGCGCAATCGCGAGCCGCGCCAAGGTCGTCGTCAAGACGAAGCGGAGGAACCATCCGCGAGGCCGCGCGAAGCGGCGGCACATCCCGGGGCGCGGCCAGATCGGGCGGGACGGCAAGGACTGGCGGGACGGCCA
>JAITSG010000091.1 GCA_031288035.1 Rickettsiales bacterium
ATCTCTCTTGGTAACGACCGCCGCCACGCCGAGCGCGCTTCCGACCGCAAGGCTCCCCACGTCGCCCATGAATATCCGCGCGGGATTCGCGTTGAACCACAGGAAGCCCAGCAGCGACCCGACTATCGCGCCTATGACGACCGCAGCCTCGCCCGCGCCGGGGACGTACGGCAGATAGAGGTACAGCGAATAGTCCGCGCGGCCTATCAGGTACGATATGGCAAGGAACACCGCGAACGCGCTTATCCCCGTTATGGCCGCCAGACCGTCCACGCCGTCGGTCAGGTTATAAGAGTTCGCCGAGGCCACTATGACCAGAGACACGAACAGGAAGTACATTATTCCGATGTTCCAGAATATGTTCTTGAAAAACGGCACGGACACCACGGTCCTCAGCTCGGACGGCATGAGGAAATATATCCCGCCGGCGATAATAAGGCCGAGGACCGACTGCATGGCCAGCCTGGCGCGCCCCGAAAGCCCGCGATAGGCGTTCCTCGCCGCGACCTTCACAAAGTCGTCGACGAACCCGATGGCGCCGAACGACACCATGGCGAACAGCATTATCCACACGTACCCGTTCCGGAGATTGCTCCACAACAGGCAGGACGCGAGCACGGAGGCGATCACCAAAAGGCCCCCCATGGTCGGCGTGCCCGTCTTGCCAAGGTGGGTCTGCGGCCCCTCCTTGCGAATCGGCTGCTGGAACTTGGAGCGCATGTACGCGATGAAACGCGAGCCGAACGCCAGGTATATCGCCAGCGCCGTCATCAGCGCCCCGCCCGTCCTGAACGATATGTAGCGGAACAAATTCAAAATTCCTCCGTCGGAACCGGATATAAGAGAATAGAACATTTTGGGCCTTTCTTTGCGGTAGATTATAGCACGACCGCTATTTTTTTTGCTAGAAAATTTTTGGCCCCCGCTGTAATATGCATCAGAGGGGTGAAAGAGAGAAAGCATGCGAGCAGACGACATGAGGAAGGTCGAGAGATTCTTGAACGAAAAGTTCGCCAAGGGCGCGATAACCCTAAAATCCGGAAAGGCGGACGACGACATGGCCGAAGCCTATATAGACGGCGAATTCGTCGGCACCGTGTACCGCGACGACGAGGAAAACGAAGTGTCGTTCGACTTCAACATGACCATACTGGACATAGACCTGAAATAAAATCCGGCATTCGTCCGGCCGACCGGCCCGGGAAAGGACGCACGCTGCACGGCGGCGACCCGGACGCCAGAGAGCCGGCTGCTGGATTCCTCCCCTGACCGAGTGTTCCAAGGCGCCCGTCCGCCAAACCAGATGCTACCGCGGACGCTTTCCCAAGTCAACCGCCAGATTCATGATCGCAAAATAGGCGGCGGCCCCGACCGCGCCGACAATGGCGAGAGAGCCGAACTTCGCCGCTGCTGTCGCGAATGGCAGGAAGCGCACCGCGAACGCGGCCGCGCCCACCACCGCCGCCGATGCGGCCGCGGAAATTACAAGCGTGCGCACAGTCCACGGATATATCCTCATGAGCCCCCTCGAGCGCGCTACGGCGCACAGTATCGAGAACAAGAGCCAGTTGGTCGCGGACACGCTGCCCACTATGCCGACGTATCCGAACCCGGCGTGCAGGGCGGCGGTCAGCGCGAGATTCGCGACCATGACGGCGAACGAGGCCCTCATGGGCGTCTTCGTGTCCCCGCGCGCGTAAAACACGTTCACCATCTGCTTGGCGAATACCAGCGCCGGCATTCCCGCGCACAGCACCGCCAGGGCCCGCGCGGACGCGACGGAGTCCGAATGCGCGAACCGCCCGCGCTCGAAAAACACCTCGAACAGGGGAAGGGCGAACGCGGCCAGGGCGAACGCGGCCGGAATCGAAAGCACGCCCGCGAGGGCGAGGGAGCGGTTGAAGCTGTCCCCGGCCTTCTTGTCCTCGCCCATCCTGGCGTGGCGCGAAAGCTTCGGCAGCATGACCGTGGCCACCGCAACGCCGACTATGCCCACCGGAAGCTGGTTGAGCCTGTCGGCGTAGTATATCCACGACGTCGCGCCGTTCTGGGACGTGGCGAATATGGTGCCGATAAGTATGTTTATGTGGTATATGCCGGCGCCGAGCAAGCCGGGGCCGAGCCTCCTGAAAAACTCCCCGACCCTGGGCGAGAACCTCGCCTTGAGGCTTATCGCGCCGAATCCGCGCCGCGCCGCCATCCACCACAGCATGGCAAGCTGGATTACGCCAGCCGCGGCCACCCCCCACGCAAGCCAGAAGGCCGCGCCCGTCCCGGCCCCCGCGGCCGCCGCGGCTATCATGACGAGGTTGAGGATTATCGGCGATACCGCGTACGGCTTGAACATGCCCAGGCTGTTCAGTATGCTGCCGAAAAACGACGCCGCGGCCACGAACGCCATGAACGGAAACGTTATCCGGGCGAGCGAGACTGTCATCGCGAACTTGCCCGGATCGGACGCGAATCCGGGGGCCACCGCGCCCACTACGGCCGGCATGGCGAGCTCGCACAGCAAAGTCGCAAACAAAAGCATGTAGAACAGGAACGCGAAGACGTCCCTGGACAGCATCCTCGCGCTTTCCTCCCCCTCGGCCCGCATGGCGCCGGAAAACAGGGGGATGAACACCGAGCCGAACGCCCCCTCGGCGAATATGGAGCGGAACAGGTTCGGTATCTTGAACGCGACGAAGAACGCATCGGCCGCGGCGCCGGCGCCGAGGAACTTGGCTATCATGAAATCGCGCACGAAACCCGCCGCCCGGCTTACGCCCGTGATGGCCCCGACCCACAGGCCGTTCTTTAGCGTTGAATTTTCCATGCGGACAAGTATAATACCGTAGACTATGTTGCGCAATTCAAAATTCATATCGCTCTGCGTGCCGCTCGCCCTTTGCGCCTGCGCGGCCGCGGAAATAGACTTCTCCGCCGTGCCGGACGACAAGATATACGAAACGGGCGTCAGGCACATAGAGGAAGACATGTACGACGCCGCGATAAACGAGCTCAAGCAGCTCGAATACAACTATCCGTATTCGCCGTACGTCCTTCGGTCCTGGCTGGCCCTCGGGTACGCCCAGTACCTTGCCAAAAAATATCCCGACGCGATAGAAACGTTCATGAAGGCGGCGAGGATACAGCCGGGCGCGAAGGAAATCCCATACGCACAGTACATGATAGCCATGTCGTTCTATTCCCAGATCTCGCCCATCAACCGCGAGCAGAGGAATACCGAATCGGCCCTGGCGGCCATGGAAAAACTCGTCCGCGAACACCCGGAGGGCGAGTACGCGGCCGATGTGAAGCCGAAGATGATCGAGGCGCGCAACACCCTTGCCGCCAAGCAGATGTTCATAGCGCGCGAGCTGGTGCGCGCGAGGAACTATCTCGGCGCGCTTAACCGCTATCAGACGGTGATAGCGAGGTACGACACGACCCTTTACGCCCCCGAGGCCCTGTTCCGTACGGTGGAGCTCTACGACGTCCTGGCCCAGCGCGCGGACGCCGGCAACATGCTCAGGATCCTGGAGCTCAACCATCCCAAGAGCGAGTGGACGGCCAAGGCGAGGCGCGTAATGGTCACGCCAGCGAAAAATAATCCTTGAAATTCCTCGTCGTGACGTCCTCTATGTCTTCTTGCGACATGCCGTATATCCCGGCAAGCTTCGCGGCGACGTGCGTCACGAACGCGGGCTCGTTCTCCCTGCCCCTGTGCGGGACGGGGGCGAGGAACGGCGCGTCGGTCTCGATTATCGCGCGGCCGGGCGGCACGAGCGAGAACGAATCGCAAATCTCGCCCGCGCTCTTGAACGTTATAATGCCGCTGGCCGATATGAGGAAGCCCGCCTCAAGCGCGAAATCGCGCAGCCTGGCGTCGCCGGTGAAGCTGTGCACCACCGCCCTGAACTTCCCGCGGCCAAGCTCGTCGTCCAGTATCTTCAGCATGTCGTCGTTGGAATCCCGGTTGTGGAGCAGCAGGGGAAGCCCGGTTTCCCGCGCAAGCCGTATGTGCGCGCGGAAATTCTTTTCCTGCGCCTTTTTCGGCGGATCGTCGCCGTAGTGATAGTCCAGCCCGGTCTCGCCTATGGCTATAACCCCTTTCGACAGCCTGGCGCGGAGCTCGTCCTCGCCGGCAGGCTCGGCCGCCTCGGCCGGATGCAGGCCTACCGCGTGGTACACGCCGGGCATGTCGAACCGCTCGATCTCGTCCCATGACCCGCGCGAGCTGGACGGCGACAGGATGATCCCGACGCCGGCGGCCTTCGCCCGCCTGACCGCCCCCGCGGGATCGGACAGCATGTAAAGATGGCAGTGCGAATCTATCAGCATTTCTCCACCATGTGCATAAGGCTTATCACCACGGCGGCGCGGTCGAGGTTAAGTCGCGCCTCGGAAATCCGCCTGCGCACGGCGTCGCGCGCCCTGAACGCGGCCTCGCCGGGCGCGGCTCTTATCTTGCCGTTCAGCATGGAGAGCAGCATGTCGGAGAATATCTCGAAGTGCTCGTCCGAACTTACCAGGGCGGCGAGCCTCCTTAAGTCGCCGGACGCGAGAGCGCGCGCCATGTCCGGGCCGCCGAAACCGCAGAACCGGACCGCGCGGCCGATGCTTCCGCGCGCGAACCTCAACGCCTCGGCCCTGTCCGCGCCCGCCAGGCCGGGCAGGTGGATGCCGGCCAGCCGCTCCATGTCCGCATCGGATATCCGCCCCAGGCGAATCGCGCGGCACCGCGACCGTATCGTGCCGAGAACGCGCCCGGGATTGTGGCATACCAGCATGATTATCGAAGTCGCGGGCGGCTCCTCCAGCAGCTTCAAAAGCGCGTTCTGCGCGTTCGCGTTCATCTCGTCCGCCGAGTCGATAAGAGCCACGCGGTACCCCCCCTCGGCCGGCGTGGTGGAAAAGAATTCGTTCAGGGCGCGCACCTGCTCCACCGTGATTTCGGTCCGCCTTTTCGCCCGGTCCGCTCCGATATATCCGCGCTCCACGATCTTGAAATCCGCCAAGGCGCCGGAGAGCATCCTATCGTAGACGGAATGCGACGGGGGCAGGGCCAGGGCGCCGTTGTCCGGCTCGGCCGCCGGCGTTTCCGGAACGCCGCCCGGCTCGTCCACGCCCGCGCCGTCGCCATAGTCCGCTTCCTCGTCGCCCTCCGGCGGGACGAGGCTTCCCATGTCGAGCGCGGGCGCAAAGCCCGCCTTGGCGCCCGGATTGTTGTGCGCGAACACATAGCGCGCGGCGCGGTACGCAAACGTGGCCTTCCCCACGCCCATCCCGCCCGTTATCAGCAGCGAGTGGTGCAAAGCCCCAGCGCTGAACGAACGGAGGAACTCTTCCTCTGCGTAACCTTGCGACAGCAGGATTTTCGTCTCTATCGGGTTCAACGAAGCGCGGCCTCCACTATTTCCATTATCCTTCCCGTGACTTCCGGTATCGTGCCCCTGGCGTTTATCACGCGATAGCGGGCGGGATAACGCCCGGCAAGCTCCCGGAATCCGAACAGTCCCTTCTTGAGCCAGTCGCTCCCCTCGCGCTCGAATACGTTCATCTCGGTCAAGGTGCCGTACGCCGCGTCCTCCGGCACGTCGAACAGAACCGTCAAGTCCGGCATCATGCCGCCGAACGCTATGCGGTGAAGCTCCTCCATCCTCTCGATCCCCAGGCCGTGGGCGTAGCCCTGGTACGCGAAGGTGGTGTCGGCGAACCGGTCGCACAGCACGACCCTGCCCGCGGACAGCGCCGGCCGGATGACCGTGTCTATGTGGTGCGAGCGCGCGGCGTTGAACAACAGCGCCTGCGTCATGGGCGACTGCGCCCCCACGTCGGCCTTGAGTATGGTCGCGCGGAGCCTCTCGCCAAGCTCGGTCCCGCCCGGCTCGCGCGTCATGACGACATCGCGCCCGAGGCTCCTTATCCTTTCCGCGACGATGGGAAGCTGGGTCGTCTTGCCCACGCCCTCGCCGCCCTCGAACGTTATGAAATATCCTTTTCCCGTCATCTCACCATCCTCGACATGAACTGCCTTATGTTCTGGATTATGTTGCGCATGAAGCCGGACTCGCCGACCGCGCCGTTCGCGACCAGGTCGTATTCCCCGCCGTCGGGCGAAAGGACGAGCCGGCCCACCGCGTCGCCCTTCCTCACCGGAGCCCGGAGGGGAGAGGAATACTCCAGCCGCATCCTTATGTCCGGCTCGGATCCGCGCGGGCTGGTCAGCACGACCGGACGGGACACGCCGGCCTTGACCGACCGCCGGTTCCCGAACCACACCGGTATCTCGACCACCGTGTCCCCGGGACGAAAATAGACGTAGTTCGAAAATTCCCTGAAGCCCCAGTCCAGGAGCCTTTTGGCCTCTATGAACCTGTTATAGCTCGGGTTGGCGCCCTTCAGGCCGTTTATCACGACGATAAGGCGGCGAGGGCCCTTCTTCGCGCTCGCCGCCAGCCCGTACCCCGACCGCGTGGACGCGCTTGCCTTCAGCCCGTCGCTCGAAGCCATTATCCACAGGAGCTTGTTCGAATTGTCCTTGTTCGGATTGTCTTTCCTTAGCGAAAACTCCTTTTCCGAAAAATATCCGTAATATTCGGGAAAATCCGAAATGAGGCGCCTTGAAAGCACGGCTATGTCCCCGGCCGGAAGCGAGTTGCTCTTTTCGATCCAGCCCACCGGGTTCGCGAGGTTCGTCCCCTCCATGCCGAGGCGTTCGGCCAGCGCGTTCAGGTCGTCCGCGAAGTTTATCTCGGACGTCCCGGCCGCGATCGCCAGCACTATCGCGGCGTCGTTCGACTGGGCCACTATCATCGCGCGGACAAGGTCGGACACCCTCACACGGTCGTATGTGTCGAGGAACAGGGCCGACCCGGACTGGGCATAGGTGTTCTTTATCCGGCGGCCCATTTCGGGCGTGACTATTATCTCCTGGTCGAGCTTCAGGGCCCCGGCGCGGACAAGCTCGAACGCCCTGTATATGGCCAGAAGGTGCACGAGCGAGCCGGGCTGGGCGGGCTGGTCGGCGTTCTTCTCGAACAGCACGTGCCCGGTGTCGTAGTCGATAAGCTGGGCGTACGGCGCGCGAACCTCCGGCGCGGGCGCGGCGGCCAGGATACGGGCCGCCAGCAGAACCCCCGCCAGCGATGCGAAAAACCTATAGCTCATATCTTATCTTGAATACTGTCGAATCCACCTTCGCCGAGGTCGCGCGGTTGTTGAAGTTGTACCCCTTGATGTCGACCTCCATATACCTCTGCTCTATGGCCAGGGCGACCTGCTTGTCCAGGGTTATCACCTCGAACCCGAACACCACGAACGGCTTTAGGAACGAAAAGTTGCTCTTTTCCTCCACGGCCGGCGTCTCTATGGACGAGCGCATGGCCCCGCTCCCCAGGCCGATATACGGCGTGAACTGCGAATTGAACGTATAACCCGCCGACACCTGGACGCCGAAGCCGTACACGTTGACGTCCGTGTCGCCGGAGTCGGAACTGTAGTCGCCGTAGAACACCTCGGCCCTCAAGGGCACGTTCTCGCCAAGGCGGTGTATGCGGCCGCCGCCTATCTCAAGCGCTATGCCGTTGCCGAACTTGCCCATGTCCTTCGGCGTGACCTCGCCGAATCCTATGCCGGCGATAAGGTACGACTTCTTGGGATTGGCCGGCGGAACAAACTGCGCCGAGGCGCCGGCGGAGGCGAGCAGCGCGATTGCGGTTAAAATCTTCTTCATTTCTTACTCCTGATTTTTCCACGAATTCTATCAAGGTATTATGCGGCTTGCAAGGGGAAATTAAATCAATCGAAAGTTGCTCCCCGGCAAGCTTCGCTCGCCTGCGGGTACTTTCGATCGGGAATATGCGTCCAAACAACCGGGGAGGCCCCGGTTTTTGGACGAGGCCTATATTTCATATTGCGGCTATGCGGCGCGCAAGCGGAAACTGCGTACGGAAAAAAGTCCGCTGGCGCTTGGCGTATTGGCGCGTGCGCAGGACTATCGCTCGCTCCAGCTCCTCCAGATCCATGGCTCCGGCCAGGTGCGCCCTTATTTCGCGTACCCCTATGACGTCGCTTATAGGCGCCGAGGGCGGAGCAAAAAGCGCGGCGACCTCGCCTATCGCGCCGGAGGCGAGCATCCTGCGCGTCCGCCTTTCTATCCGCGCGTCCAGCTCGCCTGCCGGAATATCTACGACCTCTATCGAAAAATCCGCGTCCAGGAACTTCCTTTTCGGCTTTTTCTGCCATTCGGAGAGCGGGATCCCGGTGGCCTCGAAGACCTCTATCGCGCGGGAAATCCTCTGCGCGTCGGACGGAGCGATGCGCGTGTCCGGATCTATGCGCCTTAAGTATCCGTAGTCCGGGGCGGCGCCTTCATGCGGCACGTCCGGCACGGGCGATATGCCCTCGGCCAGGACCTTGATATAAAAGCCAGTGCCGCCGACGACCATCGCGGACCCGTTCGCCGCCGAGCCTATCTCGCGCGCGGCCAGCTCCGCCCATTTGACCGCGCTCAGGGCCTCGCTCGGCCCCAGGAACCGATAGAGCCGGTGCTCGGCCCGCGCCATGTCCGCGCCCCCCGGCGCGGCGGTCAGTATGGGCAGGTCGCGGTAGCATTGCTCTCGGT
>JAITSG010000014.1 GCA_031288035.1 Rickettsiales bacterium
TTCCGATCTGAAGTGGTCGAATACGGAACGCACCCGGATTCCGAGCACCTGCACGTCCTAAAGGTTTCCACTGGCGCGGAAACACTCGACATAGTATGCGGCGCGCCGAACGCCAGGAAGGGGCTGAAGGGCGTGCTGGCCCGCCCGGGCGACATAATCCCCGAATCCGGCGAAAAGCTGAAGAAAAGCAAAATCCGCGGCGTAGAATCGCAGGGCATGATGTGCAGCGAGCGCGAGCTAGGCCTCGGCCAGAACCACGAGGGGATAATAGAGCTTCCGGCGAACGCGAAGGCCGGGGACGCGGCCGCGAAATACCTCGACCTCGACGTGATATACGACGCGGAGGTCACGCCGAACCGCCCCGACCTCCTCGGCATTGCCGGCATAGCGCGCGACATGGCCGCGGGCGGCATGGGCGAGTTCGTCCCGCCCGCCATGCGCAAAGTCTCCGGCTCGTTCGACTGCCCCATAAAGGTCAGGAACGAAACCCCGGACACCGCGCCCTACTTCAATGTACGCTACATACGCGGGGTCAAGAACTCGGCCTCGCCCGCATGGCTCGCCCAATTCCTGTCCATATACGGCAAATCCATATCCGCCCTCGTCGACATAACGAACTATTGCCTGTACAGCTACTGCCGCCCCTTGCACGCGTTCGACGCTGACAAGATAAAGGGAGACGTCGTAATCCGCAAGGCGAAGGAAGGCGAGAAATTCCTCGGCCTTGACGGAAAGGAATACATCCTCGCTGCCGGCGACACCGCCATATGCGACGACACGGGCGTCATATCCCTGGCCGGAATAATGGGCGGGGCGAGCACGGCCTCGGACATGAATACCAGAAACATCCTCCTGGAATCCGCGTACTTCGACCCCGGCGCGATACGAAGGAGCGCGAAACGCCTCGGCATAGAAACGGACAGCAAGTACCGCTTCGAACGCGGCATAGACCCGGCCTCGTGCGAGCCGGGGCTGGACGAGGCGACGGCCATGGCGATAGAACTGTGCGGGGGCGAAGCCTCGCGCATTGTTTCCACCGGAGCGAACCCGCTCATGCCCGCGACGATAGACTTCCCTGCCGCGTACTTCGCCCGCCGCATAGGCGTAGAAATGCCGGTCAGGCGCATGTGCGAGATACTGGCCGGGCTAGGCTGCGCGGCCTCGGTCAAGGGAGAATCGCTCCTGATAACGCCCCCGTCGTGGAGGCCGGACCTCGCCGCCAAGGAGGACATAACGGAGGAACTAATCCGCGTGGAAGGCATGGACAAGATACCGCTAGTCCCCATAGAGTGCAACAACATGAGCCCGGTTATCCCGGCGGAATTCGCGCGGGAGGCGCGGGCGCGGCGCGCGCTAGCCGGGCGCGGGCTCCTAGAGATCGACACGTGGTCGTTCATGTCGAGCGCGAAAGAGCTCGACGCCAAAGAGCCAATCCGCGTCTCGAACCCGATTACGTCCGACCTCGACGCGCTCCGCCAATCGCTCGTCCCAAACCTTCTCGACGCCCTGTCCTCGAACATAGCGCGCTCCACCAAGAACCTCGGCATGTTCGAGATCGCTCCGGCGTTCCTCGGCGGAAAGCCGGGCGAACAGCGCGAGCACGCGGCCGCCGTGCGCACCGGACAGGCCGACGCGCAGTCGTGGTGGATAAAGGCGCGCGAATACGACATATACGACATAAAGGCCGACCTCATGGCCCTCTTGTCCCTCTACGGCATCGGGGAAGAAAAACTGAAGTTCGACACGCAGGGCATTCCGCCGTGGGCCAACCCGCGCGCGTCGGCCAAAGTAATGCTGAAGGGCGCGCAGATAGCCCTGTTCGGCGAGGTCCATCCGTCCGCGCTCAAGAAATTCGGCATAAAGCAGGGGGTCGCGTTCTTCGAATGCAACCTGGACGCCCTGCCTCCAGCCAAGCGCGAAAGGACGCAGAAAAGGCCCGCGGCGCTCTCGGAATACCAAAGCACGCCGCGCGAGTTCTCAATCGTGGTGGACGCCTCCACGCCCATCAAGCAGATATACGACGCCATAGCCGCGCTCAACGACAAAAACATAACCGACATAACCATATTCGACATATACGGCATGGGCGAAAAAAAGGCCGTGGGCGTAAGCCTCGCGCTGCAGGCGCAGGACAAAACCCTCTCAGATGCCGAAATAGTCAGGTCGTTCGAAGGCGCAATAGCGGCGGTCGAAAAAACAGGCGGAGAGCTACGCAAGTGAAGAGGCTCCTCTACAAAGCCATCCTGCGGGCCTCGCTCTTCCTGATGCGCGCGGCGAACTTCCTCAACCCCTTCAAGAAGGCGCGGCATTTCGTGCGCGACAGGGTAAAGCGCATCGCGCTTACGCAATACATGCGCCTCGCATACCTTCCGCGACTTCGCAACATGCCGCGCGAGAGGCATGGCGGCGGAGGCAGGGACACCCTGTGGCAAATGTGGGCCCAGGGCATGGAAAACGCGCCCGACATAGTCAAGGCCTGCGTCGCAAGCGCGGAAAGATTCAGGGGACGGTACAGGCACATAGTCCTCTCGGCCTCGGACGCGCGCAAATACGCCAAGCTGCCCGCACACGTGTGGAAAAAATACCGCGCGGGAAAAATAGGTGAGGCTATGTTCGCAGACATGGCGCGGCTTTCCCTGCTCTCCCTCCACGGCGGAATATGGGCGGACGCGACGTGCCTGTTCACCGCGGCCGTGCCGGAAAAAATCGCCCGCGCGGAATTCTTCATGTTCCGCACGGACAACCGGGACAAATACGCCTATTCGTACATACAGAACTGCTTCATAGCCGCCCGCCGCGGAAACTACCTCGCCTCGGCCTGGCTTTACCTCCTGTGCGAATACTGGAGGCACGAGGACAAGCCGGCCGACTATTTCCTCGCCCACATGATGTTCAGGGCCCTTGTCACGTACGACGAGCGGGCGAAGCGCGAATGGGCGGAAGCCATCGTACTCCCGCAGGCGCCGACGCACGCGATATTCCCCCACCTAGCCCGCCCGTACGACGAGGCGGAATTCGCGAAACTAAAGCGCGCCTCGTTCTTCCAGAAGGTCGCGCATTCGTGGCGCAAGATAAGGCCCGGCAAGAAGGCCGCGCCCGACGGCACGCTGTTCGAGGCCATAGAGAAAGGCGCCGCGAAATGAAGCGCCGCACGTTCGACATGCTCTACGGCGCGGCCATGCGGACCGTCCGGCTTGCCCGCCTTCTCATCCCCTCGCGCACTCTCCGCCACCGCATGGTCGACAGCGTGCGAGCCGGCCTGCTGACCTGGTATATACGAAAGAACTACCTCCCTCTGCTGGCGGATCTTCCGGATGCAAAACAGGGAGGCGCCGGCGATACGATATGGCAGTTCTGGAACGATGGCATAGAGAACGCCCCGCCCATAGTCAAGGCCTGCGCCGCGACGGTCGACAAATACCCGGGGGGGGGTATGCGGCACAAAATCCTGTCCGACGCGGACATAGAAAAATACGCCGGCCTGCCCGGCTTCATAATCGACAAATACCGCCGCGGAAAAATATCGCGGGCGTTCTTTTCCGACATAGCGCGCGCCGCCCTTCTAGCCCGGCACGGCGGAATATGGGCGGACGCGAGCGATTTTTTCACCGCCCCCGCGCCGAAGGAAATCATGGAGGCGGAATTCTTCATGTTCCGCACGGGACCGTACGCGCCGGACGAAATGGGCTCGCCCCACGCGTACGTACAAAGCTGCTTCATCCGCTCACGCAAGGGCAACTACCTTATCCGCGCGACACTATACCTAATCTACAAATTCCTCGAGCGCGAGGCCGCGCTCACCGACTATTTCCAATTCCATATCATATTCCGCGCGATAGCCATGCACGACCCGCGCGGCAGGACGGAATGGGCCAAGGCTCCCGCAATGCTCCAGCGCCTCACGCACCAGCTTATCAAACACCTGCACGAGCCGTTCGACCGGCGCGTCCTTTACGAATCGACCAAAAACTCGTTCTTCCAGAAGCTAGTCATAGACTGGCGCAGGCTCCCGAAACGCAAGGACGACAACGTCGTCTTGGGAAGCTTCTTCGACGCCATAGGCAAAGGCGCCGCGTAACCTTCCCTCCTTGCTTTTTCGCGCAAGGCGGAGTATCATGCCTGAATATCGACGAAACGGGAACAAAAATGAAAAAACCTTTCATACTTTGCATACTGGACGGCTGGGGGCACCGCGCCGAAACCGCGGGCAACGCCATAGAGCTCGGCCACACGCCAAACTGGCACCGGATGCTCGCAACCTATCCCCACAACCTGCTAGAGGCCTCCGGCACGGCCGTGGGCCTGCCCTCGGGACAAATGGGAAACTCCGAGGTCGGCCACATGAACATAGGCGCGGGGCGCGTAGCGGCGCAGCTGCTGGGCCAGATAGAAAAAGCCGCCGGCGACGGGTCGCTCGCCCAGAACGAGCACATGAAGGCCTTCATAGGCGCGATGAAGGCGTCCGGCGGCACGGCGCACGTTTGGGGCATGGTGTCGCCCGGCGGAGTGCACAGCCACTCCGACCACATAATCGCGATAGCCGGGGCCCTGTCCGCCTCCGGCATCCCCGTCGCCCTGCACATAGCGACGGACGGGCGCGACGTGCCGCCAAAATCGGCCGCGGGCTTCGTAACGGACTTTCAAAAACGCCTGCCCGGCGCATACATAGCCACGATATCCGGCCGATACTACGCCATGGACAGGAACAAGTCGTGGGACAGAACAAAGCTGGCCTACGACGCCATGGCTTCCGGCGAGGGGCCCAGGTTTTCAGACCCGGCGCAAGCAATCCGCGCGGCCTATGCCGCGGGCGTCACGGACGAGTTCATAATCCCGAGCGTCGAGGAAAAATACGAGGGCATGAAGGACGGCGACGGCCTTGTAATCGCGAATTTCCGCGCGGACCGCGTGCGCCAGATAGCCGCGGCACTGGCCGACCCAGCATTCTCGGGCTTCGAGCGCCGGCGCACGGCGAAGTTCGCCGCGGCCCTCGGCCTGGCCGAATACTCGGCGGAGCTTAACTCCTTCTATCGGACTATCTTTCCGCCGCAGCGGCTTTCCAACATCCTCGGAGAGGTGCTGTCGAAAAACAACCTGAAGCAGCTGCGCATAGCCGAAACCGAGAAATACGCGCACGTCACGTTCTTTTTCAACGGCGGCGAAGAGCGCGTCTATCCCGGCGAAGAGAGGATACTGATCCCCTCGCCGAAGGTCGCCACATACGACCTCAAGCCCGAAATGTCCGCGCGAGAAATCACCGATACAATCGAATCGCGCGCCGGCGAATTCGACGCCATAGTTGTCAACTACGCCAACGGCGACATGGTCGGGCACACTGGCATAGAGGCAGCCGCAGAAAAGGCCGCCGCGGCCGTGGACGAATGCATAGGGCGGCTGGAGCGCCTGATCCTGAATACCGGCGGGGCCATGCTCATCACCGCCGACCACGGAAACTGCGAAACCATGATAGACGAGAACGGCGGCCCCATGACCGCGCACACGACCAACCCCGTCGAGTGCATAGCGATAGGCACAAGCGCGAAGGCGCTTCGCCCGGGGCGCCTTGCCGACATAGCGCCCACGATACTAAAGATACTCGGAATATCCAAGCCCGCGGAAATGACCGGCGAGGAGCTGTTCTAGGGAGCGCCGGGGAATTAGAAAATCACCTAAGACGATTCCTCTGCCCTTTAGGGAAAACCTTGGACATACGGCAAAGGCTCCCCGACGGGGAGTTCTCGGATATTCATCCGCCGATATACGGCTTTCTAATACCGGCGCCTTTCATGCGCAACTTCGATTATTTACAGATTTTACGGATTGCAAAGCAAAAATCGCAGCGCGGGCGAAGCGCCCGGCGCTATCCCCTGTACCCGGTCGCGACCACGTAGGTCTCGGAGCTTTCCTTGCGCGACGAATCGGGCTTGAAATGCCGGACAGAGGCGAAAAGCCTTTTCATTCGGGAAAGCAGCGCGCCCTCGGTCCCGCCCTGGCGCACCTTCGCGACGAACGCCCCGCCGGGGGCCAGTACGGATACGGCGAAGTCGAACGCCTGCTCCACCAGCGCCATGATGCGAAGGTGGTCGACAGACGGGTTGCCGGTCGCGTTCGGCGCTATGTCCGACATGACCACGTCGGCCGCTCCGCCGAGGCCACCCCGGATGAATTCCGCGCACTCGGGCTCCGCAAAATCGAACCGGCCGAACACTACGCCGGGAATCGACGGCATGTCGAGTATGTCGACTGCGACCGTGCGGCACTTCCTGTCCGCCGCGTACTGGCTCCACCCGCCCGGGGCCGCGCCTATGTCCACCACGCGCGCGCCGGGCTTCAGCAGGCGGAACTTCGCGTCTATCTCGCGTATCTTAAACGCCGCGCGGGAACGAAGCCCAAGCTCGCGCGCCTTCCTCACGAACGGGTCGTTCGCCTGGCGCTCCAGCCATCGGCGGGACGATTCCGTGCGACCGGCGGACTTCCTTATGCGGGTCTTCAGCATGACCGGATATTCCCACGCCGGCGGCGGCATGTCAAGCGGATGATTTTTTCCTTTGCTTCGGGCGCGAAACGTGCTATAATACATCCGTGTTTCGAGAGAAGCGCAGGATTGTGAAAAGTCCTTAAAGAAGCGGCGCGGATACGCGCCGGAATTCGTATCCCCGTCAAACGGGGAGGCCGTGGTGCATGTTCAAGGAGAAATCCCAAAGACTATGGCAGTCATTCTTCTTTATGATTTTTCAACTCCCCGACCTTTTCTCGCGAATTCGAGGAGGAAGGGAATATGGGAAAAACATCATTACTAGCGCTAGTAGCCGCGATATCCGGCGGAATTTTAACCTGTGCCGCTAAAGGCGCGCCAAGGTCGTCGTCAAGACGAAGCGGAGGAACCATCCGCGAGGCCGCGCGAAGCGGCGGCACATCCCGGGGCGCGGCCAGATCGGGCGGGACGGCAAGGACTGGCGGGACGGCCA
>JAITSG010000015.1 GCA_031288035.1 Rickettsiales bacterium
ATCTTTCGGGCATTTTCCTGGATGTTGACCTTCTTCATGACGCGCTCCTTTCGTTTTGGGGTGCACCTTATATATAATGGAACAGGGCGCCCGCGTCAAGGGGCGGAAGCAATAAAATGCTTGCCTGGCGCGAAACATATGCTAGAATGACCGCCCGAAAGGAACAGGATTGCAAGAACCCCGGAAAATCGAAGCAAAGACCGCGGGCGAGGGATTCACCCCGCCCCCGAAACCAAGGCAGAACAAGCTGGAAATATTCCTCATCTCCTTCTTCTTCTGCTCGGTCATGGTGCTTTTGACGCTCATATTCGTATTCGTCAAATACGGCGTGGACCTGCCCGACTATGTCAAGCTCGCCGAATACAAGCCGCCGGTCACGTCGAGATTCTATGCGGGCGACGGCTCCCTGCTTACCGAATACGCGACGGAAAAGCGCATATTCGTCGAGCTGGACGACATTCCGCCGAACCTTATCAACGCCTTCATATCGGCCGAGGACAAGAACTTCTGGACCCATTCGGGCATAGAAATCACTGGAATATTCAAGGCTGTGTTCCGCAATATCCGCAACATGATACTCGGCTCGTCCAGGATGTCCGGGGGAAGCACCATAACGCAGCAGGTAGCCAAGAACTTCTTCCTTACCAGCGAGAAGACCTTCGCCCGCAAGATACGCGAGGCCATACTGGCCCTCAAGATGGAGCGGACGTTCTCGAAGCGGCACATCCTTACCCTGTACCTGAACCAGATATTCCTCGGGTACCGCTCGTTCGGCGTGGCCGCGGCGGCGCAGAACTATTTCGGCAAGTCGCTCTCGGAGCTGACGCTTGCCGAATGCGCGTTCCTGGCCGCGCTTCCGAAGGCCCCCTCGACATACGACCCGGTCACGAACAAGGACAAGGCCGTAGCGCGCCGCGACTGGGTGCTGGAACGCATGGCCGCGAACGGGCACATATCGAACTCCGACTACGCCCTGGCCGTAGGCGAGGATATAGAAGTGTCCGACAGCTTCATATCGCGCCGCCAGAAATACGCGCTTTATTTTTCCGAGGACGCGCGGCGCCAGCTTGCCGCAATATACGGCGAGGAACAGCTCTATTCCGGCGGGCTGGCCGTGCGCACCTCGTTAAACCCGAAATACCAGGAAATCGCGACCAAGGTGCTGCGCAGGGCCCTCCTTTCCTTCGACGCGAAGCAGGGATGGCGCGGGGCGGAGGCGCACTTCGACCTTAAATCCCCCGAATGGATGAAGGACGAAACCATACGCGCCCAGGTGAACGACAAGGGCCGGGAGCTGTGGGAAATCCTGCTTTCCAAGGCCGACATATCGAGCGGAATGGAGGACGAGGGATGGCGCCGGGCGATGGTGCTCGACGTATCGCCGGATTCCGCCACGATAGGAATGCGCGGCGGCGGCAGGGGCACAATACTGGCGGCCGACTCCAAATGGACGGGCCAGGCGGAGCTGAACACGGTACTGCGCCCCGGCGACGTGGTGTTCGCGCAGAAAAAGGACGACGCGCCCGATGCGCCGTACATGCTCCGCCAGGTGCCGGAAATAAACGGCGCCATGGTGGTCCTGGACCCACATACCGGCCGCATATTCGCCCTTGTCGGCGGATTCGCGTTCACGCGCTCCAAATTCAACCGCGCGACGCAGGCATACCGCCAGATAGGATCCACCATAAAGCCGTTCGTATACCTGGCCGCCCTGGAAAGCGGAAGATACACGCCGTCGTCGATACTCCTTGACGCACCGGTGGTCATGGAAAAGGAAAACGGAGAGATGTGGAGCCCGGAAAACTACGACGACACGTTCGAGGGCGAGCTTACGTTCCGCCGCGCGCTTGAAAAATCCAAGAACAACCCGACGGTGCGCCTCGCCCTGGACGTGGGCCTCAGGAAATTCATCAAGGCCGCGGTGGATTTCGGGGTGTACCAGTCGGTCAAAAACCCCAACCTGTCCATGGCCCTCGGCTCGGGCGACACGACGCTCCTCGACCTGACGGGCGCGTTCGCCAAGCTCATCAACGGCGGGCGCCAGATAAAGACCACGCTCGTCGACAGGGTACAGGACAGGGACGGCCGCACGGTGTTCAAAAGCGACGAAAGGGAGTGCGACGGATGCATAGTCCCGTGGGACGCCGAGCTGGTCCCCCCGGACATAATGGACGACAGGGCCCAGCTAGCCAACCCGGTGTCCGTGTACCAGATAGTCCACATACTAGAGGGCGTGGTGCAGCGAGGCTCGGGCTGGCAGGCGCGGATACCCGGGCGCACTATCGGAGGCAAGACCGGAACCAGCAACGAACAGCAGTCCGTGTGGTTCGTGGGCGGCACCCCGGACCTGGTGGCCGGGGTGTTCCTCGGCTATGACCAGCCGAAGTCGCTCGGCAACTACACGACCGGAGGAAGCCTCGCCGCGCCTATATTCAGGGACTTCATGGCCGAAGTCCTAAAGGGCGCGAAGGACGTCTCCTTCCGCGTCCCGCCCGGCGTGACGTTCGTGCGCGTCAACCGCGAAACCGGCCGGCCCGCAAAGACTACGGACAGCAACTACAACACAATACTCGAGGCGTTCGCGGAGGGAACCGAGGAATCGATACTCTCCTCGCCCACGGCCGCGCCGCCGGCCGACGAAGGCGAGCGCGAAGCGCAGCCCGACATAAACCTGGACGGAATATACTGATGGACGGATTCCTTAAAATATCTGGCGGTCGCAAGCTTTCCGGCAAGGTCAGGATAAGCGGGGCGAAGAATTCCGCGCTCCAGCTCATCCCCGCGGCCCTCCTGACCCGCGAGCCGGTGACGCTCCTCAACATCCCCGACCTGTCCGACATTGCGACCATGGCCGACATAGCGGCCTCTCTCGGCGCGAAGATAGACTGGGACAAGACAGCCGAAACCATGCGCATAGAGGCGCCGAAAATAACCGCGGTCAAAGTGCAGTACGGCCTCATATCCAAAATGCGCGCCGGCATATACGCCCTGGGCGCCCTGCTCGGCCGCACGGGCGAGGCCAAGGTAGCCGCTCCGGGCGGATGCAAGATAGGCGCGCGGCCGATAGACTTCCACCTCAGGGCCATGGAGGCGCTGGGCGCCAACATAGAGATACACCACGGCTATATAGCCGCCAAGGCCGCGGGCGGGCGCATGGCCGGCGGAGAGATAGACGGGCTTATCCGCATGATAGACGACATCCCCGTCACCTCGCACGGCGGGACGGTGAACACCATCCTCGCCGCCGCGCTCGCCAAGGGCGAAACCGTCATGCGCCATGCCTCGATGGAGCCGGAGACGGACGACCTTATCGCCATGCTCAACAAAATGGGCGCGAAGATACGGCGCGAAACCGACGACGAGGCCTCCACCCTCCGCATAACCGGCGTCGGCGAGCTTTCCGGATGCGAGCACGCGGTCATGCCGGACAGGCTCGAGGCCGGGACTTTCGCGATAGCCGCCGGCATCACCGGATCGCGCATAGAAATAGACGCGGCCGATCCCTTGAAAATGGACGTCGTGCTGGACCACATGCGCCGCGCCGGAATCAAGATAGACGGCACAAAGAACGGATTTTCCGTCGACGCGCGCGGGATACGCCCGGCCGCGACGGACGTATCGGTGCTCCCGTACCCCGGATTCCCGACCGACCTGCAGCCTCAATTCATGGCCATGATGGCGGTCGCAGAGGGCATATCGACGGTAGTCGAAACCATGTTTGAAAACCGCCTTATGTACGTGCCGGAGCTCGTCCGCATGGGGGCGAGCATAGACGTCCTGGGCTATGACTCGGCCCTGTTTACCGGAGTCGAGAAGCTCTGCGCCGCGGACGTTTCTTGCCCGGACATACGGGGCGGGGCGGCGCTCGCCCTGGCGGCCCTGGCGGCCGAGGGCGAAACCGTCCTTTACGGCGCGCACCATATCCGCCGCGGATACCACGACTTCGCCGGGAAAATGCGCTCCCTCGGCGCGGCCATAGAAACCGGAGGGCAATGATGCGGTGCCCTTTCTGCAACAGCTCGGAAACACAGGTCAAGGACAGCCGCGTCGCGGACGACGGCTCATATATAAAACGCCGCCGATTCTGCACCGAATGCGGATCGCGGTTCACCACGTTCGAGCGGATACAGCTCAAGGAGCTGTTCGTGAAAAAGGCGAACGAATCCGTCGTGCCGTTCGACAGGGACAAGCTCGGCCGCTCTATAGCGATCGCGTGCCGCAAGCGCCCGATAACGCCCGAGCGGATAGACAAGATAGTCACTGCCATACAGCGCCAGCTCGAATCCACGGGCGAGCAGGAGGTCAGCTCGCGCGAAATCGGAATCCTCGCCATGCAGATGCTGGAAAGCATAGACGTGGTGGCCTATATCCGCTTCGCGAGCGTGTATTACAAGTTCGAGACGAGGGACGACTTCCTCAAATTCATAGAAATGGCCAAGGACACTCCGGCGATAACCGAGGACGAGGACGCCGGCGGGGCGAACGCCTCGGAATACACGGAATGCAAGCTGCAGGGATGACTGGCGCCCAGGGCGCGCGGCTCGGCCGCGGCCTCGGGATACGGCGGTTGCGGGCGGACGCGGTTTTTGCGAAAATGTTTCACGTGAAACATTTA
>JAITSG010000021.1 GCA_031288035.1 Rickettsiales bacterium
GCCTGCCGTTGATGGAAATAACCCTTATCTCTTTGCTTTCGCCGACCAAGACGCACCCCTCATGCCCGGCCCCTCCGACACAGCGGGAGGCCCCGTATCAATATTCCGGCATCCCCCAATAGTCGCTGGACGAATTGTACTCCAGCGGGGAATTTATAACCTGCGGCGTCAGCATGACGACCAGGACGTCGCGCGAGGTCTTGCTGCCCATGCTTCCGCCTATCGGCGTAAACTCGGCCTTCCCGAGCCCCTCCGAACTGTTGACGTTCTGTATCTTCTCGAATCCGGTCAGGACCGCGGTCTGGCCGGATTCCATGACTATCTCCTGCATGAAGTTCCTCTGCTCTATCTTGGGCAGCTGGATGGTAGTCCCGCTTGCCGAGAAGCTGTCGAGCGAGATCAGCTCCTTGAGGCTCATGTTGAACATCAGCATCAGGCGCCCGTTCTCGAGTATGTTCGGCATTATCTGCATGGAAAAGCCGGTGGATTCCTCGGCCGGAGTTATCTCGGTCGTGGAGTTCGTGTTCTCGGTCAGGGTCGAGATCGAGCTCACGTACTTGAACGTCTGTATGTTGTTTATCGGAACTATGCGGTTGTTGCGCGCGGTCACCACCGCCGAGGTGACAAGCGACGTCTTGCCCTGCGATGAGAGCGCCTTTATCGCCGCCTCGGAGCCGACGAACTTGTTGTCGCCGCCCAGAATGGCGAACGACACGCCCTCCTTGGCCTCGTTCGGATACGTGGCGCTCATGCTGAACGCCCCGTCGAACGCGGCCTTGAGGTTGAGGCCGAAGTCGTTGCTCTTGTTAAGCGAAACCTGGAGCACCTTGACGGTGACGGCCACCTGCTTGGCGAACCGGCGGTTCTGCTCCTTTATATACGCCTCCACGCGGTCGAGAATCTTCGGCGTAGAGGTGACGGTGAGCGAGTTCGTGGACGGCGACACCTGTATCTCCCCGTCGGTCACTATCGACTTGACGACGGCCTGTATCTCCTCCCACTCCTTCACAGAGGCGGTGGTCTGGAGCGTGGCGGCGGAGTCGGAACCGGACGCTATGTTGGCCGAATAGGTCGAGTTGGTCGAAAGCGTGTGCAGGACGAACGTGCGCGTCTTGTACTTGTAAAACGTGATGCGCCCCCCCTTGTACGACCATTCGAGGTTCATCTTGCCGGACAGCATGTCCAGAAGGCCGGAAAGGGTGCCGGTGTAGGAAACGCTCATCTTCTTTATGTTGTCGCGCTTGACCGTGTCCTCCAGCCGCGCGTTGATGTTGGTCAGGAACTGTATCTGGTTGAGTATCTAGTCTATCTCGACGGCCTCGTCCGTTATCATGGTTATGCCCTCGTCCGTCTCGAACGCCTTGGGCAGCCGGTCGTTATGCTCGGCCACCGTCGAAGTCTCGCCAAGCCATATCCCGTCGGAAACCGATATCATGTTCTTGGACACCGGCTTTCCAGGAAGCTTCGCCCGGTCGAGCGCGTCTTGCGTTTCGCGGAAATCGTCGGACACGGCGCCCTTTATATCCTCGGCCATGTCGCCGTTGTAGCAGGACGCCAGCGAACACGCCAGCACGCCAGCCAGAAGCCCGGCTCTAATTGTCATCGTTCTCCTCCTGTGTCTTCACCACCAGCACGCGGTTGCCGAGATAATACTTGGCCAACGGCTGGGGGGCCGCGTGGGCGAACGTGCGGATAAGAGCGGCGGAAACGTCCTTGAACCGGCCGCGGAATATCGCGCTGGCCTTCAAGGGATACTCGCGCTTGGTGTCCCACACAAGCTCCCACCCCTCTATGTCGCACCACTGCTGGAGCACCTCGCGCATGGTCATGCCCTCCTTGGCCACCCAGTCGCGTATCGAATCCTGCAATATCCTGGACACGTCGACGGCATCCGAAGAATCGGCCGCGGAGGCGTTCGCGGCGTTGACTATCTCCCTGGCGGCGCCCTTGTCCTGCCTGGCGCTGCCCGGAGGGGCGGACGCGGAAATAGTCCGCGCGCCGGCGTCGTTGATGAGGCTCTTGTTCGCCAGAGGCATCGCGGAATTCTTGGACGGGATTATGCCGCTCGTCACCGGCGGGCCGCCGCTTTGAGTCGCGTTGTTCGCGCCGCCGGTCCAGCCCGTGGCCGAACGGGGCGAAGCGCCCGGCTTCCCGGCGTCGGGGTTCGCCGCCCGCTCGTCCGCGCTCTTGTACGACTCGGTATACGGAGCGGGCCACACGGGATCGTCGGCATAATTCGCATCCGGCCCGGGCGTGCCGTCGGCGTACGCCGCGAAGCCCGCGAATGCGAATACGAATGCAAGAATTTTTTTCATACTCTCGTCCTATTTCTTTCCTTAAGGACAAGTGTATAGATAAAACTTTATTAAATCAATCAAAAAATGCTCGCCGGAACAAAATTCGGCGAGGCGGCCTCCGCGCCGTATTCCAGCGCAGAACGCGGCCTGACGCTCAGTCTTTTCTGCCCTTGAAATAACGGATCGCGAGCGATGCGGCGAACGCGGCGGCCAGCGCGGCGTAGTACCAGCGGTTCCGGCGTGTAAGATGCTCGAATATAGTCAGCTTGGACGCGATGAGCACGATTGTTATGTCCAAAATAGGCAGTTTTTTCATAATGGTTCCTTTCGTCTGAAACTCGGCCGCCCCGGCTTCCGGGCGGCCATGCGCGTAAATATAATAACTCTATTTCGCGCTTTTGTCCATGTTTTTTATAAAAGCTCCCTCGCCTTTTCCTCCCCGACCGAGCGGATGAAGCCGGCCAGCTTCGGGCCGCGGTCGCGGCTTATCAAAAGCTGGTAGACCTTCTTGTACGCGTCGGCGCCGAGGCCGTTTTCCGCGACCAGCGCGGCAATCCTGTCCTGAAGCGACCTGTCGTCGGGCCAGGCGCGCGAAAGCTCGGCCTTAAGCGCGGAGACGAACTTCGCCTCGGCCGCGGAAAGCCCGACATCCGCGCGTCTTTTGCCGTTCAGGATGAAACGGAAGTCATCGGGCGCATGGTTCTTTATCCAGAACGCGGCTCGCTCGGCGCGATCCTTGAACCTGCGCTCATCCCTTTCCGTCTTAATCACGCCCGCGTAGTACGCGCGGGTCTTTCCCATGTCGAAGCCGTTTATCTGCAGTATGCTGCACAGATGCCTGAAAGACGGCTGGAACGGGCATTCGTCCGGGATAACCCCTTCGAGATTCAGCTGGGAAAGCTCGTAAATCCTCCTTGCGTAGGGGTCGCCCGCATAGGCGCTCCTTTCCATGGCGTCGAATTCATCGTAGTTCTTTATCACGTCAAGGTCGAACGCCATGTCGAACATGGCGTCGGGCTTATAAGAGGCGAAGAACCAGCGCACCATCTCCGGCTCGTACACCTCGAGCACGCTCTCGAGGGAAAAGCCGTTCCCGGCGCTGGAGCTCATCTTCTTGGTCTGGCCCTTCACCCGTATGTTCTCATACACGGCATAGACGGGCGAGTCTATCCCGAAAACCTCGCGCGCGATGATGGCGCCGGTTTCGCGCGAGCCGCCGGCCGAGGAATGGTCGCGGCCGCCCGGCTCGAAATCCACGCCCTCGTACGCCCAGCGCATGGGCCAGTCCACGCGCCACGGAAGCTTGAGCCTCCTGGACGTCCTCAGGTCGAGGGAGCCCCTGCGCCCGCACAACTTGCATTCGTAATCCAGCGTCTTTTTCCCCGCGTCGTAGTTGGAAAAGGCCACGCGGTCGCGGTTGCATTCCTCGCAATACGTCTCTATCGGCATCCAGCCCTCGGAAATTTCCGAGGTCTTGAACTCCTGCAATATCCCGGCTATCCTGTCGCGGGAATCCATGGCCCTTACTATCATGTCGTTATAGTCGCCCGCGCGGTACTTGGCGTGCTGGTATATGTATTCGACATAACCCACGCCGACCGACGGAGCCGCGGTCTCGAGAGTGAGCTCGTTGCGGCGGGCGTAGCTGTCCGCGGCGCCGTACGGGTCCGGGACGTCGACTATCGGCCGGTACAGATGCCCCCTCAACATATCCTGCCCTGGCATGTCGGCGGGAACCTTGCGGAACGTGTCGTAGTCGTCCCACGAATATATGAAGCGCACCTTCCTGCCCATCCCCATAAGCGCGCGGGCCACCAGGTCGACGGTCATGACCTCGCGGAACTTCCCGAAATGTATCGTGCCGGACGGCGTGATGCCGGCGGCAAGGGTATAGGACGGCCTGTCCCCCCTTCTTTCGATTATTTCCCCGGCCATGGCATCGGCCCAGTGCGTGAAAGCCCTCTGCGTCAAGTCGCTCATCTCAGCTCCAGTTGCGTGTTGTATATGTCCATGTACTGCGCGGCCGACTTGTCCCAGCTGAAATTCTGGGCCATGCCGCGGCGCATTATGTCGCCCCACAGCCGACGCTCGTTCCGGTACGTGCCGAGTATGCGGTTCACGCCGTAGGCGAAGTCGTGCAGCGAATAGTTCTCGAACAAGAACCCCGTCGCCGCGGGGCTTACTATCGTGTTTTGGAAATTCGCGTCGACTATCGTGTCCCTGAGCCCCCCGGTCATGCGGGCGAACGGAACGGTGCCGTACTTCATCGCGAACATCTGGGTAAGCCCGCACGGCTCGAACCGCGCCGGATTTATGAGGACGTCCGAGCCGGCGATCACCTGATGGCTCTTCTCCTCGTCGAAATCGACCACGCGGAACTGGCCCGGATAGCCGCCCTCCAGGGCCTTCAGCCGCGGCAGATAGCCGCCCTGATCCTCGCCCATAACCGCGAGCTGGACGTTGTTTATCATAAGGAACGGCACGGCGTCGATGAGTATGTCCACGCCCTTCTGCTCGGTCAGGCGCGAAAGCACGCCGAACAGCGGAACCTTCGGATTGACGGCCAGGCCGAGGGATTTCTGCAGGCATTCCTTGTTCGCCCTCTTGCCATCGCGATCCTCCGGCGCGTATTTTTTCGCGATGTACCCGTCCGTCGCGGGATCCCACAGGCCGTAGTCCACGCCGTTCAGGATGCCGGTCAGGCTGCCCTTGCGCCTTATCAGATCGTGCTCCAGCCCGCAACCGTAGGCGTAGGTCTGTATCTCCTCGGCATAGCTCGGACTTACGGTCGTTATCTTGTCCGCAAACGATATGCCGGCCTTCAGGAACGAAACCTGGCGGTAGAACTACACGCCGTTCTCGTTGAAGAAATAGTTCGGCAGCCCGAGGTCGGAAAACCTCTCGTACGGGAAAATCCCCTGGAACGCCAGGTTGTGTATCGTAAGCACTGTCGAGGTGCGTATGTCGGCCCCCTGGCGCCGCAGGAGCTCCACGTACGCCGGGGCAAGCGCGGTCATCCAGTCGTTGACGTGCATGACGTCCGGACAGAACGAATCCACGCCGCCCTTGGCGAACTCCGCCGCGACCCACGAAAGGCATGCGAAGCGGAGGTGGTTGTCGCTCCACGCCGTGCCGGACGCGTCCGCGTACGGGTTGCCGGCCCTCAGGAACAGCTCGGGCGCGTCGACGAGATAGAACCTCACCGGATTGCCCCTGATCGCACCCCTGTACACCGATATTTCCCGCGCATGGAACCCGGGGCCGAACGAATGAACCTTCTCCAGCCTGTCGAACGCGTCGATTATCGCCGGGAACGCGGGCATCAGATAGCGGATGTCGACCCCGGCCTTCCTTATCGCCCGCGGAAGGCACGCGCACACGTCGCCCAATCCGCCTGTCTTGTTGTACGGGAAAAGCTCGGACGTGACGAACAGCGACTTCATCCCCGGCTCTCCAGGATATAGTCGTATATGTCGCCTATCTTGGCCGGGACGGCCCTGAGCGAGAAGTTGAGGCGGACGACGCTCGCCATCCTGTGCGAAATGTCGCTCCTCTTGTCCTTGGGCAGCGACACGCCCCACATTATCCCGTCCGCCAGGGCCCCCGCGTCGCCGGGCGCGTACAGCCTGAACCCGTTCTGGTCGGCCATGTACTCGCGCGTGGAGCCTATGTCCGGCGCGATAACCGGGCGGCCCATGGACTGGGCGCGCAGCACGTTGCGGTCCGCCAGGCGCGGAACAGTGTTCGTCGCCACGAACACGTCGCACAGAGTCATCAGCGCGGCCAAGTCCGGATACGCCCCGGCTATGTGGATTATGTCCGAAACGCCGAGCTTGGACGCCAGCCGCTCCAGCCGGTCCTTGGCCTTCGGCGCGTCCCTGTAATCCCCGACGAGGAGGCAGTGCATCCTTTCACGCACGTCGCGCGGAAGGCGGGCCACGGCCTCGATAAGCGCGTCCTGGCCGTCGGAATCCGAAAGCCTGCCCGCGGTCATGACTATGAAACAATCCTCGGGTATCCTAAGGTCGCCGGCGGCCTTGATTATGCGCTCGGCGCTGACGGATGCGGTGTTGAACATGTCCGTGTCCACCCATTGCGGTATGATGACTATGCGGCCCGGCGGCACGCGGTACGCGGACTGGACGTATCCGGCCGCATACTCGCTCGGCACTATCTTATAGTCCGCCCTGGCCATGTACGACGCGCGGCGGAACAGGCGCGACAGTATGGTCGGCCTGTACACCGTCAGCAGCGAGAATACGTACGGAATGCGCGCGAACCGGCGTATCTTGGCCGCGTAGTACGACGCCTGCGGCGTGAACGAGTGCACCAGCCCTATTTTCTCCGCCTCGACAATCTCGCGGAGCCTCTTCAGATTCCGGTGGATGACGAACACGTCCGTATAGTCGATCGGCATGAGCACGTGCTTTATCCCGAAGCGCTTCAGGTTCTTGACCATGCGCCCGCCCGCGGAAACGACCGTCATGTCGAACCCGCGGGCGTGAAGCACCATGGCCACGTCTATGACAGACTGGTCGACCGTCCCGGATTCCAGCGAGGAGGCGATGACGAGAACGTTTTTCATTTGCACTTTCTTCCCAAAGCATATACTATATCCCAATTAGAGGCGGCGTCAAATGAAAAAAACGATCCTGCTGTCAATCGCCATAGGACTCAATACTCCGCGCTGCGCCATGGAGGCGAAGGCCGCCGCCATATCCAAAATAGAGGCCGCGTCGTCGAAATACATGGGCGCCCCGTACGCCGCAGACCCCCTCGGCGAAGGACCCGGCGCAATCTTGGATCCCGACCCGATAGAGCGCGAGGACGCGTTCGACTGCATGACATTCATAGAAACCGCCATGGCCCGCGCCCTTGGCACGGACATACGCCTTATACGCTACAAGGACGGCAAGGCGGACTTCATGTCGCGCAACCATTTCGTAAGCATAGACTGGCTTGAAAACAACGCGGGCCTGGTGGAATACGCCGACTTCGGCCTCTTGGCGCGCGTGAAGAAAACGACCATAGACAAGTCGGCGTGGATGAAAAAGACGCGCGGGATAGACGCGGCGTTCCCGCCGGAAGAGGCCTCGGTGCCCTACATACCGTCCGAGGATATCCTCAAGCACAGGGACAAGATATCCGCCGACGGGCAGATATCCGCGGACAAGCCGATGCTCGTCTTTTTCGTCGCAAAGGGCGAGGGCGCGGACGTGTCGCACGCCGGATTCCTGATAAAACATCCCGACGGCAGGATCATGCTGCGCCATGCGTCGCAATGGTCCGGGCGCGTGGCGGACACGGAATTCTTCGAATACGTGCGGCGGGTGAAAAAATACCTGGGCGCGTCGTTCTACCGCATAAAGGGGCTGTAACCTACAGCTCCGCCAGCGCCATTTCCAGGAACAGGTCTATGCCGCCGTCCATCACGCCGGATATGTCGGACGTCTCGGCCGAGGTGCGCAGGTCCTTCACCATCTGGTAGGGCTGGAAAACATAGCTCCGGATCTGGCTGCCCCACCCGATGTCGGATTTCGCCGCGTTTATCCTGTCCTTCTCCGCTT
>JAITSG010000008.1 GCA_031288035.1 Rickettsiales bacterium
TACGAGCGTCCGAGCGTCGAGTTCATACCGCAGACCGCGTACGACGCGCCCGAGGTCGCCTCGGCCGGCGATTCGTTGCGCGAATACGGCTTCCGCTGCATATACTAGGGCGTCCGCACGTTCCGTCAAAGCGCCGTCCGGCATGGGCGGGAGGGCCGCTCTTTCGTCCGTCCGGCTCCGGAGCGATTTTTCTTGCATTTTTATGCGCCCGGTGTATATTTGCCAGGCCGCGGGGTTGTAGCTCAGCTGGTTTAGAGCGCCTGCCTGTCACGCAGGAGGTCGAGGGTTCGAGCCCCTTCAATCCCGCCATTGAAACAAAAACGCCCCCTCGAGGGGATTTTTTGTTTTGAGGGCGGCGAACCGTTCGGAATGTTCGCGTAAGGAAAGAGGGCTCCGTTCGCCCGCCGTGGCGCCTTGTTCTCGTCCGGCGCCTTTCGCCGCCGCGCACGGGTTTCCATGCCGGACGTCCGTCCCTATTCCTGGAACCTGTCGAGCATTTCCTTTATTTCGGCGATTTTCCTGTCCCTCTCCTCCTCGTTCGAGAAAGATCGGGCCACGCACGATTCCAGGTGGCGTTTGAGTATGTTGTTTTCTACCGCCTTCACGGCCGATCTGACGCCTTTCAGGAGCGCCAGTATCTCCGGGCAGTACCTCCGCTCGGATATCATCCTCTTGACGCCCTCCATCTGGCCTATGGCCCTGTTTATGCGGGCAAGCTCCTTGTCGTGGCAGGGGTTGTCTTCGTTGTGGCGGCAGTCTTTCGTCAATGGCATGTCGTTCCTCCGTTTCCAGCCCCGCCCGCGGGGCCCGTGAAGTGGGCGATAAGCGCCGTGCCGTATAGTATCCACGAGGCGATTATCGCGATTTTCTGGACTCTTTTGGCCTTGCCCTCGCATGCGCATCCTTTGATATAGGCCGTTGTCGCCGCGGCCAGCATGGCTCCGGCCAGTATCATCAGGGCTGTCATGGCGCCCGGGCTTATATGGCGGGAAAACGACAGGTAGCCGCCGAATGCGGAAAATACCAAAGGCAGGCCGCATGCTATGAAATGGAACAGAACCGTTCCCATGGAGCCGAGGTTCAGGAGCAGGCGTTTCATGTTTTCTCCGGGGTTAATAGGGGGATTTCGCTCCCCCTATGGATTTCAGCATTTGCATTCGGCGCATCCGCATCCGCATTCGCAGCCCTCTTGGCATTTGCGGCTCTCTGCACATTTGCATTCCCCGCCGCAGCCGCATTTTGCGCCGCATTCGCATTTCTTATTTTTGTCGGTCATTATCGTTCCTTTCGTTCTGGTTGCACATATATATCCGGCCGGGATATATGCGATGATACCCCGTCGGGATATATGTGTCAACATGAATTTTTCATATCCGGTTGCAAGCGCGGCTCCTTTCCGGTGCGGCAGGTTCCTCTTGCAAAAGCGTCCCGCATGGACGATAATCGGCTTGATTGGTTTTTGCAAGGAGGAGAAGGATATGAAAAGATTTTTGTTTTGCGTGATGGCGTCTCTCGCCCTGGCCGGATGCAGGGAGGGCCGGAAGGCGAAGAGCGGCGACACCGTCGTGATAAACTTCGCGGGCTTCGTGGACGGCGTGCGGTTTCCCGGCGGCGCGGCATCGTCTTATCCGCTGCGGCTGGGGAGCGGGGCGTTCGTCCCGGGGTTCGAGGAGCAGCTGGTCGGCCTGAGGGTTGGCGACAAGGCGGACGTGAGCATAGTGTTTCCTGCCGACTATCATCCCGATCTCGCGGGAAAGCCGGCTGTTTTCAAAGTCGAGGTGGTCGGGATAAGATGACCCGGCCGTTTTATAGGAGGATTTCGTGAATTTTACCGAAACTGCGGCATACCGCCGGCTTATGAAGCATAAAGCGTTCCTGTCCGATGTCAGGATATCTGATCTTTTCGCCGAAAACCCGGCGAGATTCGAGGAGTTTTCAGAATCTTTGGGCGACATTATATTCGATTTTTCCAAGAATTTGATCGATTCGAAAGCCTTGGAGCTGCTGGTGGGCATGGCCGGGCAGGTCGGGCTTCCCGGCCGCATAGAGGACATGTTTTCCGGCAAAAGGATAAATTTCACCGAGGACCGCGCCGTGCTCCACGTCGCGCTGCGGGGCGATATGCCGCCGGACGTGCGCGAAACTTTCGTCCGCGCGGCGGAATTCGCGGACAGGGTGAGGAAGGGCGAAATAAGGGGTTCGAACGGCTCGCGTATACTCGACGTGGTGAACATAGGCATAGGCGGCTCGCACCTCGGGCCGAAGATGGCGGTGGAGGCGTTGAGGCCCTACAAGGATTCTCTTCTGAATTTCCGTTTCGTTGCCAACGTGGACGCCGCCGACCTTGAGGGCGCGCTGCTCGGCTGTTCGCCCGAGAGCACCCTGTTCATAATAAGCTCCAAGACCTTCGCGACCGACGAGACCATGACCAACGCCGAATCGGCCAAAAAGTGGCTGGCGGACAGGCTGGGCCCGTCCGCCGTGGGATCGCACTTCTGCGCCGTGTCCTCGAACGTCAAGGCCTGCGCCGCCTTCGGCATTCCGTCTTCCCGCGTGTTTTCGTTCGGCGACTATGTTGGCGGGCGCTATTCCATGTGGGGGCCGATAGGGCTCTCCATACTTATAGCCATAGGGCCGGAGCGATTCGAATCCATGCTTGCCGGCGCCCGAATGGCGGACGAGCATTTCCGCCGCGCCGATTTTCGCCGCAATATCCCTGTCCTTATGGGGCTTGTCTCCGTCTGGAATGTGAATTTCATGGACTGCGGCGCGCTGGCCGTTCTGCCGTACGGCCACAATCTTCGGTACCTGCCCGGGTATCTTCAGCAGCTGGTCATGGAAAGCAACGGGAAAAGCGTCGACTCTCAGGGCCGGCCGGTGCCGTACCAGACTTCGCCCGTGCTGTTCGGCGAGGAGGGCACCAACGGCCAGCATTCGTTCTATCAGCTCCTGCACCAGGGCGCGCGGAAGGTTTCGTGCGATTTCATAATCCCCATACTGTCGCATTGCGAGAGGGGCTCGCACCACGCGAAGCTGGTTGCGAACGGTATAGCGCAGGCCGAGGCCCTCATGCGCGGGAAATCCGCACAGGAAGTCCTGTCCGAGAAAATTCCGGCCGGATTAGCGCCTTTCAAGGTTTTCGAGGGCAACCGGCCGAGCAATGTTTTCCTCGTGCGCAAGGTAACGCCGGAAACGCTCGGCATGCTGGTTGCGCTCTACGAGCACAAGACGTTCGTGGAGGGCGTTCTGTGGGACATAAATTCGTTCGACCAGATGGGGGTGGAGCTTGGCAAGTCCCTGGCCAAGACGGTTTTAAGCGACATGGAAAACCCGGGCGCGATCTCGGATCACGACTCTTCGACCGCGCATCTTATAGCCCTGGCCAAAAGTATCCGCGCGCCTGGGGAATAGGGCGTCTTGCCGTCTCCGCCGCGTCATGTTTGTTATTTCGTTTTTGTAAGAAAGGCTATAGTTTGAAGGCCTCGGCAAATCCCGTGTGTTCTATGGCGTCCCTTGGGAGCTCGCTTAAAAATATCGACGGCACGTTGCGCTGCCACTGTCCGAAAACCTGGCGGCTTCCGGCGTAGTATATCTCCACGAATTTCTTGGCTCTGGTTATGCCGACGTAGGCCAGCCTGCGCTCCTCCTCGAGCCCGCCTTCCTGCGTGGCCTTCTCGTTCGGGAATATGCCCATTTCCCATCCCGGAAGGAACACCGCGTCGAACTCCAGCCCCTTTGCCGCGTGCAGTGTCATAAGCGACACGTATTCCGCGTCCCCGTCCGCGCTTTCGTTGTTTTCCGTGAACAGGGTCACGTATTCCAGGAATTCGTTTATGGAGGAGAAGTCGGATTTCAGTATGCCCAGGAATTCCATTATGTTCTGGAGCTTGGCCTCCGCTTCTATTTTTTTAGAGCTCTTCCACATGTCTATATAGCCGGATTCCTCGAGCATGGTTTTGGCAAGGACGCTCGGATCCGCCGCCCCGCCGTCCTGCCTGGCCGCCTCTGCTCGCCACCTGTCGAAGCTTTCGGCGAACTGCTTGAGGGCCGCGGCCTGCTTGGTCTTGCCGTGTCCGAACTCGCGCGCGGATTCGAAATAGGATATATGTTTTTCCCGGGCGTTTTTCGCTATTTCGGCGAGAGTCTTGTCTCCTATCCCGCGTCTGGGCACGTTGATTATGCGCTCGAACGAAAGGTTGTCCTGCGGATAGGAGAGAAGGCGCAGGTAGGCGACCGCGTCCTTTATTTCCTGGCGTTCGTAGAACTTGAGCCCGCCTATTATCCTGTACGGCACGCCCGCGCGGACCAGGCGTTCCTCGAACACGCGCGTCTGGTATCCCGCGCGCACCAGCACGGCCATCTGCGAGAGCGGCGTTCCGCGGCGCTGGTGGTGCTCTATCTGGTCCGCTATGGCCCTGGCTTCCTCTTCCCCGCTCCACACTCCCCTGACCGCGACCTTGGCGCAGTCTGCTTCCGCCGCGTCGCAGGGGCGCAGCGTCTTGCCGAGCCGGCCGAAATTTTTGGATATAAGCCCCGAGGCCGCGCGCAGGATAAAGGGCGTGGAGCGGTAGTTGGTCTCCAGCCGTATCACTTTCGCGCCATCGAAGTCGCGTTCGAACTTGAGGATGTTGTCTATCTCGGCCCCGCGCCACGAATATATCGACTGGTCGTCGTCGCCCACGCACGCTATGTTGCGGTGCTTGGCCGACAGGAGCTTCAGGAGCCTGTACTGCACGGCGTTCGTATCCTGGTATTCGTCCACCAGGATATAGCGGAATTTTTCCTGCAGTTCGGCCAAAACGGCCGGGTTTTTTTCGAATATCATAAGCGGGTACAAGAGCAGGTCGCCGAAGTCCGCGGCGTTTAGCTCGGCGAGCCTCTCCTGGTACCTCTTGTATATGCCCAGGATGTCGCCGTTCACGAAGTCCGTGTTGATGAGCTCCGTCGTGGCCTGGTCGAAATAGAGTCCCTTGTCCTTTAGCCTCTGTATCTGTTCCAGCACGGCCATGGGGCTGAACCTCTTGGTGTCCAGTCCGAAATCTTCCTCCATGGTTTTCCTGACGAGTATTTTCTGGTCGTCCTCGTCGTAGACCATGAACCCCGGCCCGAGGCCGGCCAGTTCGGCGTATTTCTTAAGCCATCTGAAGCCTATGGAATGGAACGTTCCTATCCAAAGCCCGTCGGCCATACCCTCGCCTATCAGGGCCTTGACGCGGTTTTTCATCTCGTTCGCGGCCTTGTTGGTGAACGTGACCGCCAGTATGTTCCATGGCCTGGCCAGCCCCTGTTCGAGGATATAGGCGATTTTGGAAGTCAGGACCCGGGTCTTTCCGGTTCCCGCGCCGGACAGGATGAGGAGCGGCCCCTCGGTCGTTTCGACCGCGAGCCTTTGTTCGGGATTCAAGTTTTCGAATATGTCCATTTTATTCCATGCCCCGGAGGGAGCCGCAGGGCGGGGCGGTTGGTTCTTTATCCGTTCTATTATACTGGAAAATGGGAAAAAGTAAAGGGCAAAGAAACATGTGGCGTCCGTCTTTGAAATAGTATATAATGGTTCCGCATCGCGAAAGATGCCGGATTATAAAAGAGTCCGCAGTATAGGGTGCCTGATATTGGCACCTAAAAGCTAATATCCCCGTCGCAAGCGGGGAGCCGTCGGCTATACAACAGGGGCGACCCGAAAGTCGGCGGAGTCATCTATACTGTGATTCTTTTATCTCCCCGCGCCTTTTGTTGTGCATGTTCAAAACCGGAAAAAGGAGAAAGAAATGAATAAGAATATTATGTTGGCATTCGCTGTTGCTTTGGTCGCCGGCGGCGGACTGTGCGCGAAGACTTTCGCCACGGTACATGGGCGGGACCTGTCGCTAGACGAATATATAGACGAGCGCATAATAAGCGGCGCCGCGAACAGGGAGAAATGCGAAGACGCCTGCCTGAAGACGGATTCGATCATGCCTTACAGCGGGATAAGCGAAAGGAACGCCTGCCTTAAAAAATGCTCCAATCATTTTACCATCTCGGGGAATCCCAGCGGGGAAAATTCCAAAAAGAAGAGATCAAGATAGCGAATCTCGGTTCAAATAGGGAGTTTTGAAAATTTATGGCAAACCGCCTCCCCTCCGGGCAGGCTGGGAGGCTTACCTCGTTTTTATGCCTTCTTTAGTTGCGCTGCGGCGTCGTCCGTCTGGGGCGCTGCGGCCGTTGCGTCGCGTTGGGGCTCGCGAAAGAAATATGTGGCGCCGCGCGGCGGGAGATGGTATAATAAGAACGCATCGCGAAAGATGCCGAGGCGTATAAGGTCTCGTGGCTATAGGGTGCTTGGATATTGCACCTAAAAAGAATGTTCCCGCCATGCGGGGAGCCGCCGGTTATACAACAGGGGCAACCCAAAGGCCGACGGGGTCATTCTATAGCTATGATTCTTATACCTCCCCGCGCCTTTTGTCGTGCATGTTCAAAACCGAAAAAAGGAGAAGACAATGAAGAAAATATTTTTGTTCATGTTCGCGGCGCTCGCCTCTGCCGGCGCGGAGGCTGCGTTTTATATGTTCAAGGTGAGGTACGATACCGGCTGCATAGAAAGCGTCGCGCCGCAATGTGTGAAGAAGAGCAGGCACAGGACGTCGGTCGACGGCCTGTGCGTGGCGAAGAACGCCGGAAGCTGCGCTGTTGAATTGGAATAAACAATAAAAATCCCGGCGGAAAGCCGGGATGTTATATGTAAGTCTTGTCAAAAAAGCGGGCTCTGCCTGGTTTTTGGACGCATATTTCCCAGTCGAAAGTTCCCGCAGGCGAGCTTTGCTCGCCGAGGAGCGGCTTTCGACTGTCCCTTACAGAGTCGCCTTCACCTCTTCCGTGTCGAAGCATTCGAGCTTGTCGCCGGCCTGTATGTCGTTGAAGTTGTCGAACGACACTCCGCATTCGACTCCTTGGCGCGCCTCCTTTATGTCTTCCTTCTGGCGTTTTAGCTGGGCGAGCTTTCCCTCGAATATCACCACGTCGTCGCGCAGCATCCTCGCGCCTAGTCCTTTCTTGATCACGCCCTCGGTGACCTTGCATCCGGCGACCTTGGTCTTGCCCGCGTTGAATGTGGCGATTACGTCGGCGTATCCTACGAACACTTCCTTGACCACCGGGGCCAGCAGGCCGGCCATCAGGGTCTTCACGTCGTCTATCATGTTGTATATGACCGAATAGTAGCGTATGTCTATGTCTAGTCCTCTCGCCATGTCGCGCGCGAAGGCGTTCGCCCGCACGTTGAAGGCGAGGATGGCGCTGCCGGTCGTCTTGGCGAGCTGCACGTCCGATTCGTTTATCGCGCCCACGCCCGCGTGCATGATTTTCGTGCGGACTTTCTCGGAAGGGATTTTAATGAGCGATTCGGATATAGCCTCTACCGATCCCTGGGTGTCCGCCTTTATTATTACTGGCAGGGTTTCGGCCTTGCCTTCCTTTATGCTGGTGAACAGTTCCTGCCAGCTGGATTTCGTCCTAGCCATCTTGCGCTCGGTCTCCTTTTTGGCGCGGTACTGGGCTATCTCGCGGGCCTTGGCCTCGGTTTCCACCACCGCGAAGTCGTCGCCGGCCACGGGGGTGCCCTCGAATCCGACCACCACCGCGGGCTGGCTGGGCTTCGCCTCGTCGACCGGGCGGCCGTGTTCGTCCAGGAGCTCGCGCACGCGTCCGGGCGCGGAGCCGGACACGAATATGTCGCCCTTCTTGAGTATGCCGCTTTTGACCAATATGGTTGCGGTGGAGCCGCGGCCCTGTTCTTTCTTGGCCTCTATGACCGTTCCGTGCGCGGCGCCGGCTGTGTCGCCCTTTAGGTCCAGCATGTCGGCCTGCAGCAGGAGGAGCTCCTCGAGCTTGTCTAGGTTCAGCTTCTGCTTGGCGCTTATCTCGACTGCGATTGTCTGGCCGCCCATTTCCTCCGCCACTATGCTGTGCTGGAGCAGATCCTGGCGCACCTTCTGCGCGTTCGCGTCGGGAAGGTCCATCTTGTTTATCGCAACTATGATTGGTACTTCTGCCGCCTTGGCGTGGTTGATGGCCTCCACTGTTTGCGGCATGATGGAATCGTTGGCCGCCACGACCAGTATCACTATGTCGGTGATGGAGGCTCCGCGTGCTCGCATGGCCGAGAACGCCTCGTGTCCCGGAGTGTCTATGAACGTGATTTTCCGGCCGGATTTGGTGGTAATCTGGTATGCGCCTATGTGCTGTGTTATGCCGCCGGCCTCGCCCGAGGCCACGTCGGTCTGGCGCATGGCGTCCAGGAGCGAGGTTTTGCCGTGGTCCACGTGCCCCATGACCGTGACCACCGGCGCGCGGGGTTCCAGCCGCTCCTCGTGGTTGTCCGAGAGCATCGTTTCCACGTCGGATTCCGAGACCCGCTTTGCGGTGTTGCCGAACTCCATGACGACAAGCTCGGCCGTGTCCGCGTCGATTATCTGGTTTATAGTCGCCATTATGCCCATCTTCATCATGGCCTTTATAACGTCCGAGGATTTTTCCGCCATCCTGTTTGAGAGTTCCTTGACCGATATGGTTTCCGGGATCACCACTTCCTTGGGCTGCCTCGCGGTCTCCTTGCGCTCGGATTTTTCCGCGAACTTGCGGTAGTTCTTTTCCCGCTGGCGCTTTATGCTGGCGTAGCTGCGGCGGTGGGTGTGCGAGCTGATGAAGTCCATGGCCGCCTTGGTCGAATCGGAAATCTGCGTGTCCGCCTCCGAGAAGTCGTCCAGGTCGTCCTCCGACACCCTCACGTTCGAGAAGTCGAGCTTTCTTCCTGCCGGCTTCTTTGTCCTGCGGCTGTCGGCTTCTTGGTCGAAATCGGGCCTTTCGCGCTTTTTTTCCGGTTTTTTCTGCTCGGTCCGCGATTCTGGGGCCGTTGCCTGGGTCTCGCTTTCCCGTTTTTTCTGTTCCTCGGCCTTTTTGGCGTTTTCCAGGATGGACTTGAGCTTGTCCGCCCTGGCTTCCGCGCGCGCCTCGGCCCTGGCGTCCGCCGGGGAAAGGGCGGCCGGTTCGGGCGGTATTTCTGCCGCGCCGGCGCCGGGCACTCGGCGTTTCTTTATAACCTCGACCTTGACTCCGCCGTCGGCCGCCGGTATTTTGATGCCCAGTTTGAGCGTAAGTTTTTCGGCCATTTCGACCTCCCTAAAGCTTTACAGGCCGTAGGCCCGGTTCCGCGCTTTCATGATAAGTTCGCCCGCCGTCTCCGTCTCCATGCCGGGGAGCGTTTCCAAGAGCTCGTCGGAGGCCAGGTCGGCGAAGTCCGCGAGGTTCTTTATCCCGTTTTTGCCGAGCTCTAGTATCTGCTCCTGGGACAGTCCTTCGAATCCGGCGAGATCGTCGGATATTCCGGCGGCTTTGGCCTCTTGCTCGAAGCGGGCCTTTTCCTTTTCGAGGAAATCCTTGGCGCGTTTCTGGAGCTCCTTGGCCAGCCCTTCGTCGAAGCCCTGTATGGAGGTCAGTTCCGAAACCGGGACCAGCGCTATGTCCTCAATCTCGGTGAACCCTTCCACGACCAGAAGGTGGGCGATTACGTTGTCTATGTCGAGAGCGGCTATGAACCTGTCCGTGCGCTCCTTGATTGTTCGCTGGCGCTTTTCACTCGACTGGTCCTCGCTCATGACGTCTATGCCCCATCCGAGGAGCTGGCTGGCCAGCCTTACGTTCTGCCCGTGGCGGCCTATGGCCAGAGAGAGCTGGTCGTCCTCTACCACTGCGTCTATTTTCTTGGCCTCCTCGTCGACTATGACCTTGCTGACCTTGGCGGGTGCTAGGGCGTCCACGGCGAGCTCGGCCACGTTCGGCGTCCATTCTATGACGTCTATCTTTTCGCCGTTGAGCTCGGACACTATGTTCTGTATCCTTACGCCCTTGGTTCCGACCGAGGCGCCCACAGGGTCTATCGAGCTTTCGTGGGACAGCACGGCGACCTTCGCCCGGCTGCCGGGGTCGCGGGCCACGGCCTTGACCTCCACCACTCCCTCGTAGACCTCGGGTATTTCCGCCTCGAACAGCTTGGCAAGGAACAACGGGTGCGAGCGCGACAGCAGTATCTGCGGCCCGTTGGTGTCGCGCTTGACTGTGAGGATGACCGCGCGCACCCTGTCTCCGGCCTTGAGGTTTTCGCGCGGTATGGTTTCGCGCCGTCCGATAAGGCCCTCGGCCTTGCCGTTTATGTCGACCCACACGCTGCCGTATTCGACCCTCTTGACCACTCCGTTGGCTATGGCGCCTTCCTTGTCGTAGAACTCGTCGTATTCCTTCTGTTTTTCCGCGTCCTTTATCTTCTGCTTGACTATCTGGCTCACCGCCTGGAAGTTCGTGCGGCCGAAGGCGACGGGCAGGAGCTCCTCGTCAATATGGTCCCCGACCTTCAGTTCCGGGTCGCGCTTGAGCGCGTCCTTGATGCGGAGCATCTTGAAGTCGCTGAACTCCGCTGGTTCTCCGTTCTCGTCGGAAAGCTCTCCGTCCGGGACCACGGTCGTGCGCTTGAATATCTGTATGGTGCCGTCCTTCCTGTCGACCGTCGCCACTATGTCGTAGTCGTACCCATACTTGTTCCTGGCGACCTTTTCCACCGCGGATTCCAGGGCTCCGAAAACTATCTCCGGGTCTACGTTTTTTTCCGCGGCCACGCTCTGGGCCACGGACACCATTTCCGGGCGCGGGTTGGAAAGCTTCTTGCTGTCGCTCATTTTTTCGTTCCTTTCGTTTTTTTCAGGATTTCCCTGAATTCTTCCTCCGCCATCTCGGCGCCTGGCGAGCTGACCTCCAGGAAGTACCTGTCCCTGATGGGGTCTTCCACGTCCAGATGGGCCGAGAATTCGCGGCTCAGTTTTGCGAGCTCGTCCGCGTCCGGGCCGGTTCCGCCGGGTTTTTCGACGAATATCCTAAGCGTCCTGTCCGCGAATTGGGCGCGCGCTATCCTCATCCCGGCGCTTTCGGCGACCGGGGAGAGGAGTGCTGTTATTTTTTCGGCCGTCGTCATTTTCGCCTCAAAAAAAATGGGAGCCTTCCGGTTCCCGCTCTTAAAATCAAGAATGTGCCTTCACTATACTCCGGTGCGGCGGGATGTCAAGAAAAATATTTCCTTATGCGGCGGATTGTGGTATAATTTCCGCTGGCAGGAGGGATTCTTGCGAAAGGGAGGAAAGGAGGAATTCGATGAAAAAGGTAATGTTGCTGATGGGCGTGCTCGCGTCCGCGGGCGTAAATTCGGCCGAAAAGAAGCTGAACCAGGGTTGCCAGCTGAAATACATGATTGACAGGGGCTGTACGTACATTCCGCACGACGAGGCCAGGTGCGGGGACATGCTGAAGTTCATGGGCTATTGCTTCAAGGGCGGCTGCCTCGAGGGCAAGTCGCCAAAGCAGGTTTTGGAGGAAAGCGCCGAGTCCTGCGCGGCGGCCGTCGAGGGTTGAGGCCGGCCCCTCCGGGCATTATCCTTCGGGCCGGAGGCTTTTTCTTTACTCTCCGGCAGTTTTTTGGTATAATGTCCCCGTGCAACCTTTGGGGTGTTTTATGGAGGATGTCATGGATTTGGTGCCGATAGTAGTTGAGCAGACCGCCAGGGGCGAGCGCAGCTTCGACATATTCTCGCGGCTTTTGAAGGAGCGCATAGTGTTTCTTTCCGGCAAGGTCGACCAGGTTTCGGCTAGCCTTGTCGTGGCCCAGCTGATATTCCTGGAATCCGAGAATCCGGACAAGGACATATTCATGTACATAAACTCGCCCGGCGGCGTGATAACCGACGGCATGGCTATATACGACACCATGCAGTACGTAAAGCCGGACGTTTCCACGCTCTGCATAGGCCAGGCGGCGAGCATGGGGAGCTTTCTTTTGGCCGCCGGGGCAAAGGGCAAGAGGTTCGCCTTGGCCAATT
>JAITSG010000017.1 GCA_031288035.1 Rickettsiales bacterium
GGAAAGCCGCACGCCGGTCTTGTTCCTTTCGTCTTGCTGGCGCTCGAGCGAGGTCTTCAGCGCGGCGCCCGCGCGGTACCTTCTCACCTCGGCCGCGTTGGAAACTGCGGGGGAATCCAGCACGGGATGCTCGGGCGCAACCACCATGTAGGTCGCGCCGAATACCGTGTCCGGGCGGGTGGTGAACACGTCCAGGTGCCCGCCGTCGGTAAGCGGGAACCTTATCTCGGCGCCGACGGACCTGCCTATCCAGTCGGCCTGCATCTTCTTGACCGCCGGCGGATAGTCCACGCGGCCCAGGCCCTCGATAAGCTTGTCGGAATAGCTCTGCATCCTGAGGATCCAGGCCTCCTTCGTCTTTTTCTCGACCGCGCTTCCGCACCGCTCGCACCGGCCGGCCTCGAGCTCCTCGTTGGTTATGCCTATCCTGCACTTCGGGCACCACCAGATCTCCTCCGTGCCCTTGTAGGCGAGCCCGGCCTTGAACAGCTGTATGAACATCCACTGCGTCCATTTGTAGTACGCCGGGTCCGAGGTGACCACCGCCCTGTCCCACGCGAACGAGAATCCTATGCTCTTCAGCTGGCGGGCGAAGTTCGCGATGTTGGCCGCCCCGGCCTCCTCCGGCCGCATCTTGTTCTTGATGGCGTAGTTCTCCGTCGGCAGGCCGAAGTTGTCGAATCCTATCGGAAACAGGACATTATAGCCCTCCATCCTGCGCTTGCGCGCGATTATGTCCATGGCGGTAAAGGGGCGCGGATGGCCCACGTGCAGCCCGGCGCCGGACGGGTACGGGAATTCGATAAGGGCGTAGAATTTCGGCTTCCCGCGGTCGATTTCGACCTCGAACAGGCGCTCGCGCTCCCATATTTCCCGCCACTTCCTTTCTATAGCCTTGAAATCGTAACCAGCCATTTTTCACCTCGCTTTGCGGATTTTAGCCCGGACGTCTTGAACTTTCAAGGATTATGTGCTATATTGATACCAAGAGGTGCATTATGGCAGCCAACAAAGAATTTTCGTTACGCACTTTTGGAATCGACCTCATGGCGTCGGCCGCGAAGAGCAGAGAGGTGCGCGCGGGCCTGAGCGTGGCGGCAAGGGCCGGCCCGTTAGCCTGCGGCGTGGTCGCGGCGTCGGCCGGGTACATGGGCCTGCTCCCGGGCGCCCTTCTCTACATGGCGTACAAGATCGTGGAAAAGATGGATAACATCGTGGAGCTATCGGAGATCTTGGAATACGTCCGCGGCGATAAGAAAATCGACGAGGCCAAGGCGGCCGAGATACAGAAAAAGTACGATGCCTCGAACCGCGGCTGGATTACGTACGAAAACTCCTACAACGGCGAGCTTGCAGATAAATTCAAGCTTGAGAGATTATAGGGCGCCGAGGCTATTCGAACAGGTCGTCGCGCGAACCTGTGCGGAGCAGAATCACGCTCGTTTCCGTCTTGACGTACATCAACAGCCAATCGCCACGGCCGGCGACGTGAAGCTCGCGCACGCCCTTGAGATTCCCGACCAACGCATGGTCGCGCCATCCGCCGGGAAGAACGGCGCCCTGCGCAAGCGCAAGCACGGCGTCGTCCAACAGCCTGGTATCGAAATGCTTGCGCCGGAGGCGCTTCATATCCCTTTCATACCCCGGCCTTTCGAAATATATCGAGCATCAGATCTCCCCGGCGTGGAGCTTGCGCAGATACTCCAACGACACCTTTTTGAGACCGATACCGGCCCCGGCTTCGCGCACGGCGGCCAAAGTCTCCTCGTTCGGGCGGGATTCGTCGCGTTCCATTATCCGGCCGAGCTCGGCCCAGTATTCTATCTGCTTTGGCAGGGAACGCAGATTGCGCACGGCGGCCGCCTTTGCGGCGTCGATTATCTCGCTGGAAAGCCTTACAGTCGCGGTACTCATTTCATACTCCTTTGTTGCGTTTTGCAACATTATGAAGCAAAACGAAACATATGTCAAGGAATTTTAGGAAGAATGACGGTCGGCTTTGCCAAGGGCGTCGGCCCCCGCGGGAACGACGGGCCTTATTGTCATGAAAAACCTCCCCCGGTCGGGGGAGGTTTCGGATTGCGGGCCCAAGAGGAATCAGAATCTTTTGAGCTCGGCGAAGCCCTTCTGTCCGTTGCCGCCGCTGTTGCAGCTGGCGCTTCCTCCTCCTCCGCCCTTGGCGCCGAGGTCGTACTGGTAGTAGTAGTGGGCGTAGGCCGTCTGGTCGTCCTTGCCCATTTTCATCCACTGGGTTATGGTGACGTCCTGGACGAAGGCGTTGAGGTTCTTGAGCTCGACATAGCGGTTGCTGTCGTCGGCCGCGCCGGCTGTGCCGCCGCCCTGGTCCGTTCCGACGGCGCCTGCGATGCCACCGATTCCCACGCCAACGCCGGCGCCTCCTCCAAGTATGACTCCAGCAATAGCAAGACCGGTAGCACCACCAGTACCAGCAAGAGCGGCAACACCAGTACCGCATATGATTCCAAGGGGTGATATGCATGCCGCGGCCACGCCAGCCAAAGCGACCGCACCCACGCCGATCATAATAGCATTGCCGACGGACATTGCGGATTTGCCTCCTCCGCCTCCGCCGCCACCGTCGACCATGAGGAGCATGTTGTTGAACTTGCCGCCGCTTATCAGGAAGCGGCCGACGTTTCCGTTCTGTCCGGGCTTGCCGCACCCGCTGGCGCCGTTGCCTCCGCTCGCCTCCTTATACTGGTAAGTATAGGTGTTTCCCTCGGGCAACCTGAACCAGAAGTAGGACAGGTCCGCCGCGCCGCCGCCGTTGCCGCCGTCGCCCCTGCCGCATCCATTTTTCCCCCCTGATCCGCCACCACCACCGCCACCGGAGAGTTTGAGCTGGTAGACACCCGGTGCAAGCGAGCCCTCGGCGGCGAGCGGAATGACGCCGGAGGGTTTGATAGCGGCGGCTTTTTCAGCGTCGTCCAGTTTCTTTTGGAGCTGTTTGCGTTCATCCTCTGCTTGTGCGTCTTTTTTCTCGTAGTCGAGTCGTTTGTTCATTTCGTCTACGCCTAGCATGAGGGTGTCGTACTGTCGGATGGCGTCGATAGCGGCGGCCTTTTGGTTTTCCGGGGCGTCGCGGTCGATGTCGCCGCTTTTGAGCTTGACGTTTTTGGCCCATTCTCCGACCCTGTAGTAGTATTCGTCGAGCTGGGCTATGAGCATTTTGTTTCTGTGCCAGGTTTTTTCCCTGCCTTTTTGGTTGTCCCAGTCTTTTTCAGGGAGGTCTAAGCCGTCCTTGAGGCTTTTTTTCCTACCGTTTGCGACGTATTCCTCGATAGCGTATCGCGCGTACTGGTTCTGAGCGTCCTGGAGTTCCACTCGCGTTTTTTCGAGATTTTCGCTGGCTGTTTTGAGCAACCCGCGTTTTTCCGCCAAAGTATTTTCGGCCCCCTTGGCAGATGACTCCAGCGCATCGATGTCCAAGGCCTCAAATTCCTTGATTTTGGAGGTCAGCTCCTCCTTCTTCGCGGTCTTTTCCTCCTCGGGGACCGCCCTCTCCTCACCGGTAGTCGTGTCGGTTACCTTCATTTCGCCCGGGGTGGTATACAACTTCAACTCGGCCTTGAGTTCGTCCAGCTTGCTTTGCGGGCTTCCGACGGCGCTGACCTTCACCCTAGCCTCGCTAAGCGCGAGGTTTGCGGCGTTGAAAGCCTTTTCCGCATCCAAAACCTCCGTGTTCGCCGCGTTGTACTTGCCTTCGGCTCCTTTACTCTTTTCAAATGTCAAGTCATCTTCATCTGCCCCTCTTGAAGGCGCAGTATATACACCGCTGGAGTAAGATCCGCCATGCGCCTTAACATAAGCAGCCCAATAACTATCCGTCGCGGCCGTCTTGCTGCGCGCCGGCGTGTCGGGGAATATCTGCTTATAGAGCTCCTTGTCCGGGCTGTAAAGTATGCCCTGCTTCCTGAGCTCGTCGATAAGCACTACAAGGCCGTCGTTCCTAACCCGCGCGTCGTCAAGCTGCATCTGCAGCGCGTCCATCTTGTCCTGATCCTTGGCCTCGGCCGCCTTTTTCATCTCGTCCTCGAGCTGGGCTATGGCGCCCATGGGCACGGCCTGAGAGCTAGACAGCCACGGGTCGCTGGACAGGCTGTCCATTATGAACTTGAGGCGAGAGAGCTCGTTTTGGATCTGCGCCGGAGTGTATTCGCCCTCGACCATCTCGGCGTCGTCGGGACAGAGGAAGCTCTCTATTTCCAGCGTCTCGTTGCCGTTGTCGTCTCTCTTCTTCACCGGCGTACAGCCGTCCTTTTCTGAGCTACTCGTCTCTCTCGTAATACTGCCATCCGTGCCCGTGGTGATGACCACCTTGCTGCCCCACAGTATCGAAACCTTGGCCTTGCCCTTTATGTACGCGTCGCCCAAGGCGAGCTTCAGCTTCGCATATGCGATGTCGAGATCCTTGTTCTGGTAGCCGTTGAGCTCGTTTAGCTGCATCTGCATTATCGCCTGCTCGTCCTCGGCCTCCTTGAGCTCGGTTTCGAGCGCCGCCATCTCCTTGGCGTCGGCCTTGGCCGCCTTCAGCTTCTCAAGCTCCTCGGCTATCTTTGCCGCCTTGGCCGCCGCCGCGTTCTGATCCTCGACTATGTCGCCCACTATGTCGGTGAGGTCCGCGGCGCGCGTGCCGGCCTTTCCGGTCGCGCTCCGCGTCGTGCCGCTCGTGCGCGCCCGGCCGGTGCCGCCGGAACGCCTGGAACCGCCGGAACGGGCCCGGCCGGTGCCGCCGGAACGCTTTTCCTTGGTCTCCTTCTTCGAGCTCTTGGCCGCCTTCTTCTTGTCGGCCTTCTCCGTGCCGCCGCTGCGCTGGGGCTTCTTAGCCCCGTAGACCACGCCGGAGCCTATGGTTATCACGCCCAGCGCGACGAGAGGCAGTATCAATTTAGAGTTCTTCATTTCCTTTTCTCCCTATTAAATTTCAATCCAACCGCCTATTCCGGCTTGTATTCGTACACCAGGACATGGCAGTCGGCCATTCCCTCGAAGCCCTTGGCCACATCGTCGACCGTTATCTTCGGCGCATCCGGATTCACCCCGCTGCTGTTCGGCAGGTGGTAGGCCACCGTGGAGACTATCCCGCTGCCGGTGTCTATCCAGCCGGTGTCGAGCGGCCCCAGGTGCACCCTGGTCTGGCCGTCCACAGCGAAGACCTTGGAATTCCAGTCGGTCGCCGAACAGAAGCCGTCCATGCGGTAGATTCCTGCCGGAAGCTTGTCCTCCATCGTCGCGCTAGAATCCGCCGGACCGCGCATGAGCGCGTGCCAGTACTTCTTATTATACTTGCCGTCCGCGTCCAGGCATTCCTCGGCGCGCCCGATGTCCAGGAAGCGGTTCATGCTCATGCAAATCTTCCTGACCTCCTCGGCGTTGCCGGCCTTGGCCGCGGCGGCAAGGCGCTCCTCCTTCTCCTTGGTCTTCTCCTCGAACTCCTTCAGGAGCTCGGCGTTGCGGGCCTCCTCCTTGGCGAGCTCCTCCTTGGTCTTCTCCTCCCACTCGGCCTTGTCGGCGGCGTCCTGCTCGGTCTTCTTGGCGTCGACGTCGGCCTTGGCCTTCTTGGCGTCGGCAAGGGCGGCCTTCGCGGCCTCCAGCTCGGACTTCTTCTTGGCCAGGGCGTCCTGCTTGTCCTCCTTGTCAAGCGCCGAGAACAGGTCGCCCTTGCCCAGCACTATGCCCGCGGCTATGTCGACCTTGTCGGCCAGCCCGCGCACCTTGGCCTCGGACTCCTTCATCTGCCTGAGCCACTCCGCCGTCGCGAAGTTCGCCTCCACGACCGCTTCGTTCGCCTTCGAGGAAAGATCGACTACCTCCGTCCCGCTGAAAGTGTCGCCTATGGCGGCGGCAAGGTCGTCCCTCGTCGCGACCAGCTCGTCGAGCCGCGCCTGGAGCGCCGACTGCTCGGACGGATCGGTGGAGGCGGCTATGCGGCGCTTGAGCTCGTCCTCGGTATTCGCGGACGTCTGCAGCGCGGTGTTGGCCTTGAGCGCGGCCGCGTCGCTCTTCCCCTCCAGCGTCAAGACGTCGGTCGAGGCCACGCCCTTGGCCTTTGCCTTGGCAACCTGGGCCGACAGGGCGTCGGCCAGCGCGGAAGAAAGCTTCGCCGCCGTCGAATCGGCCAGCGCCTCGTTCCTATAATCGGAAAGGCCCTTTTCCCTCGGCGTGGCGCACACGCTCTTCGTCGCAGTCACGTCCAAGCACGTCTCCGGGTCGTTCTCATCCACGCACACGTTCTTCGTAGTGCTCGTATCCTTGCACTCGACCCCGTTCTTCCCGTTCACCAGAACGCGGAGCTCGCCCACGTCCTTGGACATCTCGACATAGCTCTTGTCCGCGAGAATGCATCCGGCAAGCTCGTTATAACCTGCATCGCCGGTCGTGCCATAGTCCGGCTCCTGAGTCTTTTCGTCGAGCTTGCAGACGAGCTTGTCGACATTATACAGGGCATCCCTGCTCTTCTCATAATACTTGTTTATAAGGGCGACCGAATTTTCAAGCAGCTTCATGTCCCTGTCGTACGTGGGGGCGGTCAGGACGGCGGAAGTCCCTGTGCCGGCGCCGACGGCGGCCGTGGAATTGCCGGGCGCCGCAGCGCCCCTGGATCCCCCGCGGGCGCGGGCGCGGCCGGAACCGCCGGAACGCGCCGAACCGCGCGCCGTGCCGCCGGAACGCGCCGAACCGCGCGCCGTGCCGCCCGTGCGCTTGGACTTGGCCGGCGCGGCAAGCGAACCCGGCGCGGCGAGGCCCAATCCCACGCCTATGGCGAGCGCGAATAAAGATATTCTGCTGGATTTCATTTTATTCTCCTTTGTCTTTTATTAAAGCCGGCCGAGGCCGCCCTTCTCCCTGGTAACTCGAGATTATATTATCATAAAACCCAACTGCTTGCAATATGTATTTTGTAAAAATTTTCCAAAAAAATCACATGGGGGGGGGTAGTAATGTATTGATTTTACAGTTATTTTAATAGACAAATGTTTTATTTCGGGAATATACTCCCAAAATTCGCCTTAAATACGAGAGGGCGAAAAAATCATATAATCATATTATTTCGGTTATCGCGCGGACGTTCCCCTCGCGCCCTATCTGCACCACGTGGAGGCGCTCGCGCATTTCGCGCAAGGTCCTGTCCTGGTCGAGCTCCGGGAACGTGTGCAGTATGCGGTCGACGAACGACTTGTACGCGCCCTCGGCGCTCTCCGCATGTATGGTCGCGTAGAAATTCTTGTGGCCCGTGCTCATCAGCTCCCATACCGCCGAGGCGTTCTCGGTCGAAATCTCGCCCGCCATCACCGCGTCCGGACTCATGCGCACCACCAGGTCTATCACGTCCTTGTAGGCGAACTGGTTCACCTGCTGCGTGCGCGACAGGACTATATGCACATGGTTCTTCTGCGGCACGACAAGCTCGCGCGCGTCCTCTATCGTTATCACGCGCAGCTCCCGGCTCAAAAGCTTCAGGATGTTGTTCAGGAACGTGGTCTTTCCCGTCGCGGTGGCGCCGGAAATCAATATGTGCGCGCCGCTTTTTATAAGCGCCATCAGGCGCTCGTACGCGCCGTCGGGAAGCTTGGCCACGTTCCTGTCGAGCTTCTTCAAATCCATGCCCGGGGCGAGGCCGTAATCGGCGAAGTCGAACGCCGCGTCCTCGGTCTTCACGCGCACGGCGAGCGCGACGCCGCCGTCGAAATCGTCGGCGCCGTACATGACGTTCTTTCCGGCGACGGCGGAAAACCTGTGCTCGCCGGGGATGGTCGCGTACACGACCGGAACGCCCCCGACCGGATCGAACGGAACCTCGTACACGTTCGCCACTATGCTCATCACGTCTGTCAGATATTCGCGGGTCAGCGCCTTGTCCGCCTGCGCCACCCACGGATTCTCGCGCCGGCCGCGGAGGCGCAGCCAGACCTCGCCGGGAGCGTTCACGGCGATCTCCTCTATATTCGGCTGGGAATACCAGTTAGCGAGGCGGGCAAGGGCGGCGTTCAGGACTTCGTTGGCCATGCGAGGATATTACCACGAATCGCGCTTGCCGGCAACGCCTTTTTTTGCTATACTACCAATCGGAATCCGCCGCCTGCGCCGCGGATTTCCAAGGAGGCCGTACAATGAAAATAAGCAACGCGACAAGCCAGCCGCCGGAACTAGCCCTGTACGACGCCATGATGGCGCGCGCTCCGGCGGCCAAGTCCGCGCTCGACGCTTTCCGCGCGGCGGCGGAGGCCGCGCAGTCGATAATGGACAGGCGAAAGGCCGACCCGGCGGCGCTTTCCGCAACATCGGCCGAAATACTCTCGGGGCTCCTGGGCCAGCGGGACGTTTTCGTGTGCGCGCGACGGGATTCCAACTTCGGCCCCATATCCGCCCTGGCCCCGTCCGTGTCCATGCTCAGGATACACGCGGCGCCCAGGCTTTC
>JAITSG010000057.1 GCA_031288035.1 Rickettsiales bacterium
AAGAAGATAAAGGAGAAGATGGCCAAGCAGCACGACAAGTTCGTGGGCGGCTGCGTGGAGCGGAGCGGCATAGACGAGGGGGTCGCGAACGACATATTCGACATGATGGCGAAGTTCGCGTCCTACGGGTTCAACAAGTCGCACGCCGCGTGCTATGCGTGGATAGCGTACCAGACCGCGTACCTGAAGGCGAATTTCTTCCCCGAATTCATGGCCGCAACCATGACGTACGACATGGGCACGACGGAAAAGATGGCCGAGTACGCGGACAATATCAAGCGCCAGGGGGTGGGGCTGCTGCGCCCCGACATAAACAGGTCGTTCGAATACTTCTCGGTCGAGGACGGCGACGTGCGCTTCGCCCTGGCCGGCATAAAGGGCGTGGGCAAGGGCGCGGTCCAGGGCATAGTGGCGGAGCGGGAGAGGGGCGGCGATTTCAAGGGCGTGTCCGACTTCATCGGCCGCGTGGGCCGCTCCCTCGTGAACAAGAAGATGATGGAGGGCATGGTCAAGGCCGGGGCGTTCGATTCGCTCGATCCCAACCGGGCGAAGCTCGCCAAGAACATAGATTACATCGTGAACGAGATAACCGCCCGTTCGAACGAGGAGGAGGCCGCGCAGTCGAACCTGTTCGCGGTATCCGGCGATTTCGGGCGCAGGGACGACATAAAGCTGGCCGAATGCGCGCCCTGGCGCCCCATGGATGCGCTGGAGGCCGAGCGCGAGGTCATAGGCTTCTACGTGTCGTCGCACCCGCTTGACATATTCGACGGCGTAATCCGCTCGCTCCATGCGGCCGGCACGGAGGAGGCGAAGGCCAGGCGCGAAAGCGGGAAGATAGCCGTCGCCGGGATATTGGAGGACGTCCGGGACAAGGTTTCGAAGGCCGGGAATCCGTACCGCTTGGTCCGCGTGGCGGACAAGACCGGGTACGTCGACGTCATGTTCTTCGACCGCCGCGACAGGAAGGCGGGAATTCCCATGGACGCGCTGGGCTCTGCCGTAGTCGTGGACGCGGACGTGAAGGTCGGCGACGACGGGCGCGTGTCGCTGTTCGGCAATTCGGTCGAGAAGCTGGGGCTCGACCAGGCCCTGTCCGGCACCCTAAGGATAATAGTGGGCGGCGCGGACGCGGTTGTGGGGATAAAGAAGGCGCTCGACTCCATCCCGCCCGGCTATTGCGGGGTGGAGCTGGTCGTGCGCGATGGCGGGCGCGAGGCCGCGATCCCCCTGCCCGGCCGCCTTGCGATAACGGCGGAAACGCTGGATTTGTTCAAGAGCATAGGCCAGGTAGAAGTGGAATTCTAGGCCGGGGCTGGCCGCGGGCCGAGGATGGCCTGCCTCCGCATCGCACAATGTTTCACGTGAAACAAATAGCGAACGTTATTCCATCGCGGCCTTGACAAGCGCGGCGAACAATGGGTGCGCCCTGAACGGCCTGGACTTGAATTCCGGATGGAACTGGCCGGCGATAAAGAACTTGTGCCCCGGTATTTCGATTATTTCGGGCAGCTTTCCGTCCGGAGAGCGTCCCGATACGATGACGCCCTTTTCGGCGAGGGCCTTTTCGTACGACATGTCCATCTCGTAGCGGTGGCGGTGGCGTTCGGATATTTCCGTCGCGCCGTATATCCTGTGCGCGAGGGTTCCCTCGGCGACCATGGTCGGAAAGGCGCCCAGGCGCATAGTGCCGCCTATGTCGTCGCCCTCGCGCCGTTTTTCTATCTTGCCGTCCTTTTCGAATTCGCCCATATAGTGGATTATGGGCGTGCAGTCCTTGTCGAATTCGGTCGAGTTCGCGTTCGTTATTCCAAGGAGGTTGCGCGCCATCTCTATCGCCGCCACCTGCATTCCCAGGCATATGCCGAGATAGGGGATATTGTGCGTGCGCGCATATCCGGCGGCGGCTATCTTGCCCTCTATTCCGCGCGGGCCGAATCCTCCCGGCACTATCACGGCGTCAAGTCCGGCGAGGCCCTCCGCGCCATTGGTTCCTATGTCCTCGGCGTTTACCCATCTTATCTGCGTGTCGGCGCCGTTCGCGATTCCGGCGTGGTGCACGGCCTCGACCAGGGATTTATAGGCGTCCGGAAAGCCGCAGTATTTCGCGACTATGCCGACCGTGGCCTTCCTTGCCGGCTTCGATTTTGCTACGCCCTCCCACGCCGACAGGTCCGGTGCCGGCGCCGAAAGGCCGAAGTGCCTGAGCACGCGGTCGTCCAGCCCCTCCCTGTGGTATACCAGGGGTATTTCATAGACGTTTTTCACGTCCGGGGCCGATATTACGTCCTCCGGCGCCACGTTGCAAAACATGGATATCTTCCTTTTCTCGGCCGCGGGGATGTACGATTCGCTGCGGCACAGTATCAGGTTCGGGGACAGGCCCTTTTCGAGGAGGAGGCGCACCGACTGCTGCGTCGGCTTGGTCTTGACCTCGCCCGAGGCCTTGAAGAACGGGACGAAGGTCAGGTGTATGAGCATGGCGTTCTCGCGCCCTAGGGAATTTATGAACTGCCGTATGCCCTCTATGAACACGAATCCCTCGTCGTCGCCTATCGTTCCGCCGGCCTCGTATATCACGAAATCCTCGCCGTGTATGTCGGAGGCGAGGAATCGCTTGACCTCGTCCACCACCTCGGGGATGAGCTGGATGTTGCGTCCGTCGTATCCGCCGGCGCGTTCGCGGGTTAGCACGTTCCAGTACACGCGCCCGGACGATATG
>JAITSG010000040.1 GCA_031288035.1 Rickettsiales bacterium
CAAATGCACCTCGCTCGTCTGGAAAGGCGCGCGCATAAACATAGTCGACACGCCCGGGCACGCGGATTTCGGCGGCGAGGTCGAACGCATCCTCGACATGGTGGACGGCGTAGTCCTTCTGGTCGACAGCTCGGAAGGCCCGCTGCCGCAAACGAAGTTCGTGCTCGGCAAGGCCCTCGGCCTAGGCCTCAAGCCCATAGTCGCCATAAACAAGGTCGACCGCGCGGACGCGCGGCCCGAAGAAGTCCTCAACGAAGTATTCGACCTGTTCGACAAACTCGGCGCGACGGAGGAACAGCTCGACTTCCCCGCGCTCTATGCCGTCGGACGCGACGGATGGGCGGCCGCAAGCCTCGAGAACGAACGCAAAGACCTGGCGCCCCTGTTCGACCTTATAATCTCGCACGTGCCCGCCCCGCAATGCGACGCGGACGCGCCGTTCTCCATGCTCGCCACCACGCTCTCCGCGGACAGCTTCGTCGGCCGCATACTCACCGGCAAGATAATGGCCGGGCGCGCGAGGCTGAACATGCCCGTCAAGGCCATAAACCTAGCCGGAGAAACCATAGAACAGGCCAAGATAACCAAGATACAAGCGTTCCGCGGCCTTGCCCGGACAGCGCTGGACGAAGCCGAGGCCGGCGACATAGTCTCCATAGCCGGGTTCAAGAACGCGACGGTCGGCGACACGCTCTGCGCGCCCGACGTGACGACGCCGATAAAGGCACAGCCGATAGACCCCCCGACCCTTACCATGACGTTCTCGGTCAACTCGTCCCCGCTGGCCGGCAGGGACGGGGAAAGGGGCAAGCTGACCTCCCGCGTCATATGGGACAGGCTTTCGCGCGAGGCGGAAAGCAACATCGCGCTTAAGATAACGAAATCAGAAACGAACGAATCGTTCGAGGTCTCCGGCAGGGGCGAGCTCCAGCTCGGCATACTCATCGAACAGATGAGGCGCGAGGGATACGAATTCTCGGTCTCCCGCCCGCGCGTCATGTTCCGCGAGGAGGGCGGCCGGAAGCTAGAACCCTTCGAAGAAGCCTATATAGACGTGGACGAGGAATATTCCGGCGCGGTGGTCGAAAAGCTCTCGAAACGCAGGGGCGAGATGGCCGAGATGAAACCTTCGGGCGGCGGCAAGCTGCGCATAGTCTTCCGCATACCCAGCCGCGGGCTTATCGGATATCTGTCCGAATTCAGGACGGACACGCGCGGAACCGGCGTGCTAAACCGCATATTCGCAGGATACGCCCCGTACGCGGGACCGATAGAACGCCACCGCAACGGCGTGCTGGTGTCCATGGAAAACGGGGCCACGACCGCGTACTCCCTATGGTTCCTGGAGGACCGCGGAACCCTGTTCGTCGGCGCGGGCACGGAAGTCTATTCCGGCATGATAATAGGCGAGCATAGCAAGCAAAACGACCTGGAGGTCAATCCGGTCAAGGGCAAGGCCCTTACCAACATGCGCGCGTCCGGCAAGGACGAGGCGACGACCCTCTCGCCCCCGCGCGCGATGATGCTGGAAGAAATGCTCGCCTATATCGCGGACGACGAGCTCCTAGAAGTGACTCCGAAAAACCTGCGCATGAGGAAGAAGGAGCTCGACGCCGGCAGGCGCCACAAGGCCCTGGGGAAAACCAAGGCCGAGTAGAGGGCGGATTTTTTGCTTTTTTTTGCTTTGCAATCCACGAAATCCATAACGCCCGCCATTCCCGCGGAAGAGGAAATCCAGGCGAGAATATTACCCAATGTTCGCTAAATGTTTCACGTGAAACATTTTCGCATATTCCCCGCCTGGATTCCGGGTTCGGCTTCGCCGCCCCGGAATGATGGATGCGCCTACGCCGGAATGACGGATGCGCCTCCGCCGGAATGACGGATGCGCCTACGCCGGAACGACGGGGAAGGCCGGAGCGACGAAGCGCTAGCACGACAAGCTCCGCCTTATGAACGGCAGGTCGCGGTTCAGGTGGTCGTAGACGTTCTTGCGCAGAAAATATCCGGTAACGCGCAGGGCGGCGGATATGTTCTCGCCCGTGTACTCGCCGTCGAAGCCGCCGCCCCATATCTCGGGCATGCGCAGCAGCCTGTCCCTGTACGGATCGCCCGCATCGCCGCACACCGCCCGCCCTGTCCTGGGCGATATGTAGCGCAGGTCGTCCCCGGTCCCGGTCGCGGCGCACTTCGACAGATCCAGCGCGAAGCCGAGCTGGCGCAAAAGCTCCGCCTCCCAATCCGAATACGCCTTCAACGCCATTATCCCGTCCGCGTACAGGAGGTCGTCCAGCAGGCGCAGGAGTGCGTAATACACCGCGGGCTGGCTCTGCCCCTCGGCCAAAGCGTCCGACAAAATAGCGCAGGCGCAGGACAGCAGGCCGAGCCTTTCGGGCCGGTCGAACAACGCGGAGCCGAGCGTCCGGGAGGGCTCGGCCCTGAAAAAACCAAGCTGGCTTTCCAGCCGCGCCGTCCACGTAAGATCGAAGCCGTTCCCGGCCTGCAAATACGGCCTCTGCCGCTTTGAAATCCCGCCCTTTACAAGGCCGCTCGCCAGCCCGTGGTCGAGCGTCATGAATCCGGCCAGCACGTCGGCTTCGCCGAATTTGCGCACGCTTATCAGCACGCCTGTATCGCTCCAACGCACGAAAACTCCTTTTTGCCTTTACTTTCCGCCGTTTTATTATAGACTATCCGCTGGAAAAGTTAAATGGAAAACATCAAGACGCAGCAGCTTGCCGAGGCAATATCGGAACGGTACCTATCATACGCGTTGTCGACCATAGTGTCCAGGTCGCTTCCCGACGTGAGGGACGGACTGAAGCCCGTGCACCGCAGGCTCCTCTACACCATGCGCCAGCTGAAGCTCGACCCCAAGAACGGATTCAAGAAATGCGCGCGCGTGGTCGGCGACGTCATGGGCAAGTACCACCCGCACGGCGACGCGTCCATATACGACGCCATGGTAAGGCTCGCCCAGAGCTTTTCCGTCAGGTATCCGCTCGTCATAGGGCAGGGGAATTTCGGCAACATAGACGGAGATTCAGCCGCGGCCATGCGCTATACCGAGGCCAAGCTGAGCGAGGCCGGCACAGCTATCATGGACGGGCTGGACGAAGACACGGTCGACTTCATGGACACCTATACCGGCGAGGACGCGGAGCCGGCGGTCATGCCGTCGCCGTTCCCGAACCTGCTGGCCAACGGATCCAACGGCATAGCCGTCGGCATGGCCACGAACATACCGCCGCACAACGCGGCGGAGGTGTGCGACGCGATAATCGCGCTAATAAAAAAACCTTCGATAACCGTCGACGAGCTCGCCTCGCACATAAAGGGCCCGGACTTCCCGACAGGCGGCATAATAGCGCAGCCGAAGGAATCCATAGCCGAGGCGTACAGGACCGGCCGCGGAAGCTTCACCGTCCTCGCAAAATGGAAGCGCGAGGACCTGCAGTACGGCAATTTCCAGATAGCGGTAACGGAAATCCCAT
>JAITSG010000062.1 GCA_031288035.1 Rickettsiales bacterium
ATGCCGCAAGGAATTTTACCTGTTTTCTCGCAGAGTTGCAACGAGTTTCCGCTAGAGGGCCGTGCCCTTGGCCGGGACGGACAACCTTGAGATATCGACGCCTTCCAGCTCAAGCAGCTTCATTTTCGTTTCCACGCCCCCGGCATAGCCGGTCAGGCTGCCATTAGTTCCGACGACGCGGTGGCAGGGAATGATGATCGATATGGGATTATGGCCGACGGCGTTGCCTACGGCTTGGCCCGCCATGCTCTTTTTATCCAGCCTTGCCGCAACCTTCTTCGCAATTTCGCCATAGGTCATGACTTCTCCGTACGGTATTTCGCATAGAATATCCCAGACGCTCCGGCGAAACCCGCCGCCGATGGGGGCCAGCGGCAATTCCGACGCAACGGGTTTCTCGCCCGCAAAATACCTGTCCAGCCAGTCCTTTGCCGCGGCGAATACGGGCATGCCGCCTTTCTTTTCCATGTTTGCGGGCACGGAGTTCCCGTAATATTTCTGCCCCTCCAGCCACAGGCCGACAAGGCTTGCGCCGTCGCAAGCAAGCATATATGCGCCAAGAGGCGACGAATATGTCGTCGAATAATACATGTTTTCCCGCATCGAAGCCATTCCTAATCTTTCAATTACCGCCCTGCGATGCGGACATTGTATCCATGTATCGGCAATCATGCAACAAAATAGCGCGCCTGTCCCATGAAAATAGCGATGAGCCGCGCGTCGTCCTCCTGCTCGCCGAACTGCGCGGACTGCTTCAAATGCATCGAAAGCTGCCCGAAAAGGACCCTGTTCCCGGGCTCTCGCGATTATGCCGCGCCTATTAGGGAAATGCTTGGAAAACCTTGAGGCCGGCCGCCGCACCCGCACGCGCGGCGGGAATCCCCGACGGCCGTATTCCCGGCATTACGACCGCCTCAGCATGGCGCCGACGAGCGAGGGGAGGATCGAACGGAACCCCGTCTTGGCAAGCATTCGGTAGCGCTTTGCCTCTATGGAAGTCTTCTTGAGCCCGCGCGAGAGCTTCGCCATGTCCTCGGCGCCCAGTTCTATATGCGGGCCGGACAGTACCACCGTGCCGCGGCCGTATGACGCCCTTATCACCGCGCTCTTTTCGTAATTCCCGAAATCGTATCCGGCGAGGGTCTCGAACGCCCCGTCCGGGCCGTAGAACCAGCATCCGCCGGAATAGAAGGCCTTGCTCGTCTTCCCGCCGCTCCATTTGAGGCCGACCACGGTCGAGCTTTTCGCGGTCCCGTCGTACATGCGGATGGCGAGCGACTTGTCCATGGCGCCGTCCCGTATCCCGTGGTCGACGTCCAGCTTTATCGTGCCGTACGCCACGCCCTCCACCAGCGCGGGCGAGTATTGGTCGATTATCTCTTTTGGAGTAGAGAAACCCCAATGCGTGTTCTTCATGCCGTAGCACGCTCCGGCGCATATGCCGAGATAGCGCCCTCCCTTGCGGACGAACTCTCTTATCTTTCCGGCGCCCTTTGGACCGAGCTTTTCCTCGTACGCGCGCGTCCCGATGCCGCCGCCGACTATCAGAAGGTCGCACCCTTCCTCCAGTGCGCCGTACTTTATGTCGTATGCGGTGACAAAGCCGACGGCCGTCTTGTTCCCGTGGTCGAGTATCCGGCAGGCGATGACGTCCGTAAGCTTTGTCCCTTCGTCGCGATATACCAATACCTGCTTCATGCAAATATAATAGACCAAAATATCTATTTGTCCAGTTAAAAATCGACTTTTCGTGAAGATAAGGCGGCGCGCAGAATAAATTGCCGGCAGTTGGGACGTAAAAGCGCCAACGGGCCGAGGGGTGAGGCTATTCCAGGCGCCCGGACTGGTTCGGGCAAGGCGCTCGGACTGGTTCAGGCAAGGCGCCCGCGGCCGTTCAGGAAATCGCGGGCGGACACGGGCCTTCCGCCCGGCTTTTGAAGCTCCAGCACGCGGACGAACCCCGGGTTGCATTTCAATATCAATCCCTTCCCGTCGTCCGTATCGGCAAGCTCGGAGCGCAGTATCTTCACGCCGTTTCCAAGGCGCGCCCCGGGCTCCGGGTTCATGGCGCGTATCTTGTCGTGAACCTCCTTTGCCGGACGCGAGAGGTCGATTTGCTCCTCGTCGGGCCCGAATTTCGGGGCGAGGGTGAAATCGCCTTGCTGTTTCGCCGGCTTCGACGGACGCGCGATATACTCCAGCACCATCTCGCACCCTATCTCGGCGAGGCGGAACGCAAGCTCGCCCGCGGTCTCGTCTTGCATTATATCCGTCGCCCGCTGCGCCAATATGTCCCCGGAATCCATGCCCGCGTCCATGAGGATAAGGCTTACCCCCGTCCTTTCGTCCCCGTTCATAACCGCGCGCCGTATCGGGTTCGGGCCGCGGTACAGCGGAAGAAGCGACGGATGCACGCATACGCACGGCGCCATGTCCAGCACCTGTTGCGGGAGCATCAGCCCGTAGGCGAACACGACTATCAAATCCGGATTGATAGAAGCGAGAGTGGAAACCGCATCCGGATCCTTCCTAAACGATTCCGGCGTGAATACGGGAATGCCGCGCGAGGCCGCGTGCACTGCGACGGGCGAGGGGACGAGAGAACGCCCGCGGCCGCTGGGCTTCGGCTCCTTGGTATAGACCGCGACGACGCCCGGCAGCGCGGCGAGCACCGGCACGGCGAATTCCGGCGTTCCCATGAATACGGTTCTCATGCGTCACCTCAAATCTTGTCCGCGGCCTTCATTTTCTTGAGCTTCTTATTGACCAGGGCCCTTTTCAGCGGAGAC
>JAITSG010000009.1 GCA_031288035.1 Rickettsiales bacterium
TTTTTCATCATAATAATTTCCTCCTTTTTACCGGTTGTTGTGCTTCGCAGCCGGAAAAGGTCGGTGAGTTTATAGGAATCCTTGTATGATGGACTCACCCCAGTCTTTAAGGGCAGGCCCTCTGAACATACACTGAGGTCTCCCCGGTTATGCGCCGAGGATACGAATCCCAGTGCGTATCAGCACTGCATACAAAGAGCGCGTATAAATTCGCCCGTACCCAATCCGGATACGCGGACAAGTATAACCCTTTTCGCGGCGGAAAGCAAGGGCAAATTCCGAAAATACCGGCAATGCCCGGAAGTCCGGCCATATTTGGTATTGACTTTTGCCCGCCAGCCTGTATAATGCCCGCCAAAAAGCGAGGCAAAAATGAAAAGAACATTCCAGCCGTCAAAGATAGTCCGCGCCCGCAGGCACGGATTTCGCGCGCGCATGGCAACGCTCGGCGGACGGAAAGTGCTTTCCTCGCGCCGCGCGAAAGGCCGCAAACGGCTTACGCCCTTGGACTGATCCAAACCCTTTGAACCCGGTGCGGGAATGAAATTCATCAGATACGGGCGCTCGAGCCAAAAACTCGTCCCCCTCAAGAGCAGGAGGGGCGATTTCTGGCGCATAAACCCGCGGCTGGCCGAGGGCGGGGCGACCGCGTCGAAAAAAAACCGCCGCTTCATATCCTCCACGTTCTTCACAGTCCATTACGCGCACACCAAATACAAGGACAAGAACTTCCATATCGGATTCACGGCGTCGATAAAGTCGGTCTCCAAGCTCGCCATCCGCCGGAACTACGCCAAACGGCTGCTGCGCGCCGCGATAAACGAGAACATACGCGATTTTCCGAAACTGTACAGGATAGATTCCATATGGACGGCCAAGCGCGACTTCCATGGCGCGAGCTATCCGGAGTTCTCGGCTGAAATACGGCGCGCGCTCGAAAGGATGGCGGCATCCGCCACGAAGCACCGCGCGAAAGACGCCGAAAGCCAGCCAGAACCGGGCAACGAAAAGAAATGACGCCCCCGGAAGAACAAATCACCCTAATCCCGGCGGGCTCGCCCGTCAATGACGGAAAACCTGTCGGAATGAGGATATAGACAAGGTGCCGGAGCTCCCTTCACGAATACTGGAATACGCCGGGTCGCGCAACATGCGCCTGAAATAGACACGGCCTCCGGCCGCCGCCTCGGCCGTCGGGCGAAACCGCCAGAATAATCTTGTTGCGCGCAGGGTGTTTCCGGCATATAATCCGATAAAATGACGGCAACCATCTATACCGACGGAGCGTGCAGCGGAAACCCGGGGCCGGGCGGCTGGGGCGCGATAATAATACCGCCAGGAGGCGAGAAAACCGAGCTGTGCGGCGGCGACAGGCTAACCACCAACAACCGCATGGAGCTTACCGCCGTGATAGAGGGCCTGTCGCGCGTGCCGGAGGGATCGGACGCGCGCGTCGTGACGGACAGCACCTACGTCCGCGACGGCATCACCGGATGGATCGAAAGGTGGAAGAAAAACGGGTGGCGCACGACGGACAAGAAACCCGTGAAGAACCAGGATCTGTGGACGCGGCTCGACCTTCTGGCCTCCGCGCGGCGCGTCGAGTGGAAATGGGTCAAGGGACATGCCGGAAACCCGATGAACGAACTGGCGGACGAGCTCGCCCGCCGTGGAATCGACAGCATCACGGACACATGACGTACGAATATTCTCTGGCGCTTGACAGGACGGACGGCACGACGAAGGTCATGCCGGTCGAATTCAGGCGCGTCATATCGTCGAAATCCATACGGATAACGCCCGACCTGGCGCGACAGAGCGTCAAGGTCACGTATCCTTTCTATGTCCCCCGGGCGCGGGCCATAGACTTCCTGGAATCCAAGAAGGAGTGGGTGGCCGCGAAGCTCCTCAAGGCCCCGGAACGCCGGAGGATAGCGGACGGCACCGCGATAGACCTGTTCGGCCGCCGCCTTCGCATAGCCCACATCCCGGGCGCGCGCCGCGGCGTGTGGAGCGAGGGCGAACACCTGTTCGTTTCCGGCGGGGCCGAATTCCTGCACCGCCGCGTGATGGACCACGTGAAATCCGAGGCCCTGAAGTACTTCGGCGCGGCGACGCGGGCGTACGGCGCGAAGCTCGGCGTCAAAGTCGGGCGAATACGCGTCAAGGACACGGTGAGCCGCTGGGGAAGCTGCAGCGCAAACGGCGACATGTCGTTTTCATGGAGGCTGGCGTTCGCTCCGCTGTACGTCGCGGAATACATAGCCGCGCACGAGGTGGCGCACAGGATAGAGATGAACCACGGGATAAAATTCTGGCGCCTCCTGCGACGCGCATACGACGGGAACATAGACGCAGCCGCGAAATGGCTCGCCCGGAACGGCGCGAAGCTGTGGGGATGGGAATAAGGCTGCCTTTCCCGGAATTATCCCCTTCCTTCATCTTTCCCGACAGCGCTGTTTTGCAATATGCGCTAGGAATCCGCCGCCAGCTGACCCTTCGGCAGCATGACGGCCGAGAGCATCCGCCCCTCGTCCATAGGGCCGCCGGCGGCGAAATCGCCGGTCAGGAGGCTGCGCCGATAGCTGAAGAACAGATCCGCCTCCCCGAACGTGTCGAACGGAAGGACGGTTATGTCCCTCACGCCGGCCTCGCGCAGCCTGGCGCGCGCATAGCCGGCGCAGTCGAACAGGAACTTTTCGCGCCCGGGGCCGCCCGCGGGCCGGAAAAACCCAGCGTCGCGGACGTCGCGCAGGGCTATGGAGTTGCGGAATTTCTCGTCCACCTCGTACGACGCCTGCCTGAGCGACGGGCCGAGCGCCGCGCGGATGTCCTTGGGCCTGGAGCCGAGGCGCGCCATTTCCCCGATGGCCGCCTTTACTATGCCGCCGTAGATTCCGCGCCATCCGCAGTGCACGGCCGCGACGACCTTCCGCACGGGGTCGTGGAGCAGGACCGGAACGCAGTCCGCGGTAAGCACGCCTATCGCCACTCCCGGCACCGCGGTCACCAGCGCGTCGGCCTCGAAACGCAGGCAACCCTCCGGATTCACGTCCGGCTTTTCTATGACCACGACCTTGCCGGTGTGCTTCTGGTTCAAGGTGAAGAGCCTGTCCCCGCCGATCAGGGCAAGGACACGGCGGCGGTTTTCCGCGACGTTTCCGGGCGGATCGGACGTCTCGAATCGGCAGTTGAGAGAAGCGAACGGCCTCTTGGACACTCCGCCCAACCTTGTCGCGAAAACGTGCGGGACGTCGATGTTGGGCGAGGACGCGAATCTTCGCGCGGCCGGCTTCTTTCCGGCGAATATCCAAATCCCCGCTATTCCGGCGATTATGACCGGGACGCTGAGCCACTGGCCCATGGTGAGAGAGAGGATATAGCCTATCTGGGCGTCCGGCTCGCGGAATATCTCCGCTATCGCCCGCGCCACGCCGTATCCGAGGACGAACGAAAACCCGATTACGCCCGGCCGCCTTCTCACGGCCTTCACCCTGTACAGCATATTCAAGACGGCGAACAGGGCCAGGCCCTCGAGCGCGGCCTCGTAAAGCTGGCTCGGATGGCGGGGCAGGCCGTCGGAATTCGGAAACACCATGCCGAACGGCGACGATGTCACACGGCCGTAAAGCTCCCCGTTCACGAAATTCGCCACCCGGCCGAGGAACAGGCCTATCGGCGCGGCCATGGCCACGAAATCCAGCAGGGGGAACACCGGCATCTTATTCCTCCGGCACCACAGCGCTATCGCCCCCACGGCGCCGAGAAAGCCGCCGTGGAACGACATGCCGCCTTGGTAAATCTTCAGTATGTCCAACGGATGCGCGGCGAAATACCCGGGGTTGTATATGGCGACGTAGCCAAGGCGGCCGCCGGCTATCACCCCGATTATGGACCAGCTCAATATGTCGTCCAGGCCGCCTCTCGTTATCCGGTTCTCCAGAGCTCCGGCCATAAGCCGGAGGACGTAGGCGAACGCGAACGAGAACCCGGCTATGTACGCCAGCGCGTACCACCGCACCGGAAGTCCGAACAGGCTGAACGCGACGGGCGAAACGCCTGGGAACGTCATCTCGACTCCAACGCCATCTCGGCCGCGAGGGCCGCACCGAACACGCACAGGAGCGACATCCCGGCAAGCGAGCCGGAAACCGCGACGGCCGCGCCTATGCACGCTACGGAAAGCGCCGGCATGCCGGACACCCGAGAATTCCCGGGACGCGCGAAGAAAAAGAACGCCGCCGCGAAGGCGAGGACGAACAGCGCGCCGAACGCGATACTGGATTCCGTGAACAACAGGAGCATGAACGACGTCAGGAACATCACGCCGATAGATCCGAACAGGTATCTTTCGCCCGCGAATTCCACGCTCCATCCGTTTGCGCGCCTCTTGAAGAAATGCACCGAGCTTACCGCCATGCCGGCCGCGGCGAGCGAAAGCAAGGCGGTGAATTCGGCCAGCGCCAGAAAACCGAGCGCGCCGGGAACGCCTACCCGGAGCTGCGCCGGGTAGGCGAACGCCGCGTAGGCGGCGGCGGCCACGAATACGAACGCGAGCCATGAGAACCGCCTTAGGAACGCTCCGGTTCTCGCGAGGAATCCGTCATGCCCGCGGCGCAGGGAAAACACCAGCGCCACGGCGAGCGCGGCCGCGGCCCATGCGTCGGCCTTGTCCGCAAAACCACCCTGTTGCCCGGCCGCGAGCCTAGTTTCGCATATTCCGGGCACCGGAACATAGGCCGCGGTCTGCGGCGCCACGGCGTCCGCGGCCTCTTCCTGCGCATACCCGGCCTCGGTTCCGGACGCGGCGCCTTCCGGCACGGCATCCGGCGCCGGCCCCAGGTCTATCGGCAGCTCGCGCGGGCCTTCGTCGACTATGAAAGGGTTGTCTTCCGCCATACAGTTTCCCCTGGATTTCGTTTATGGCTATGGTATAATGCCCGCGATGAAAAATCAAGCCGATACTTTGCTTGGCGGACGGACGCGCATATTCCAAAACGAACGCGGAGCAAAAGCGTCGTCGGATTCCGTCTTGCTTTCCGCCGCAATAGGCGCGCGCGATATAGCTAAGGGCGCGGACGCGCTAGACGCCGGAGTCGGCAACGGCGCGGCGGCCATGTGCCTGCTCTCCCGCCTCCCGGCCGCGCGCATAACCGGCATAGACATAGACGCGGAGGCGCTGGCCCTCGCGAGGCTGTCGGCCGCGGAAAACGGATTTTCGGACAGGTTCGAGGCATTGAACGAAGACGTGCTTCGCCAGTCCGCGGATTTCAAGAAGCGGCTGTTCGACATAGTTGTAACCAACCCGCCCTATTTTTCGGGCAAGGCCCCGGATGACGCGGCGCGGGCCAGGGCGCGCATATCGGACTTCGACCTGCACGCATGGATAAAGGGATGCGCCGACAGGCTGAAGGCCTCGGGCCTGTTCGCGATGATACACGACGCCGGCCGGACTGGCGACATAACGGCCGCGCTTTTCAAATGCAAATTCGGACGCATCGAAATATTCCCCATAGCCTCGCGCGCCGGCGGGGACGCTAAGCGCGTGGCGGTGCGTGCAATAAAAGGCAGCCGCTCGCCCTCGGCGCTGCGCCCGCCGATAGCCATGCACGAGGCAAACGGAGCGTGGAGCGAGGCGGCCAGGGCGATATTGGAGGACGGACGGACGCTCGAGGAGGCTCTTTCGGCGCAGAGGTTTTGAGTGCCTCGAACCCGAACTGGTACAAAAGGCGCCGGAGCGCGGCGCCGTGTTTTTATTCTTGTTTTTCCCCGACATCATGCTATAATATCCCTGCGTCCAAGAGGATGCGGGGCTTTAGAAAGCCCGTCTAATCGCGGCGTTGAATGCGCCGGAACTCTATTCCCGACCCAAGGTCGGGGAGCTTGCGGTTATGTCCAGGGGGAACCTAAAGACCGCAGGAGTCACTTCGATTGGATGATTTTCTAATTCCCCGACCGCCTTCGGACATAAGGCAGTCTTCATAGAAGAAACGATATGAAGATTGGATCTACTCCTTTCCCGCGGAGGGACGGACGGTGCTAGGCAGGACGGGACGAGTTATTGTCTTAGCTATACAAACCGCCCCGTCTTCATCCGAATCGCCCCTCCGCGGGAAAGGAATTCTGCATGCCGCGTCGGCGAGAGCCGGAACTGCATGCCTTATTTAATGCCTTGACCGGACGGGGCGGCCGGAGTTAATATCCGGTCATGGAACTGTTTGAAACGAAGATAGGAACGCCGCTTGCCGAGCGAATCCGCGCCGACAGCCTCGCCGACGTGGTGGGCCAAGAGCATATTCTCGGCGAAAACGGCATACTCACCAGCCAGCTTAGGACCGGGAACATAAAGTCCATGATACTGTGGGGGCCGCCGGGGTGCGGAAAGACCACGGTCGCGAAGCTGGTCGCCAAATACGCGGACGCCGAATTCGTCGCGATATCGGCGGTGTTTTCCGGCGTGGCGGAGCTTAAGAAAATCTTTTCCGACGCGGACAACCTTCGCCGCGCCGGGCGCAGGACGGTCCTGTTCGTGGACGAAATCCACCGGTTCAACCGGGCGCAGCAGGACGGATTCCTCCCGTACGTGGAGGACGGCACGGTCACCCTTATCGGCGCGACGACGGAAAACCCGAGCTTCGAGCTAAACTCCGCCCTCCTGTCCAGGTGCCAGGTGGTGGTGTTCAGGCGGCTCGACGAGGACGCGCTGAAACGCCTTATGGAAAGGGCGGAGGAGGCCGAGGGCAAGAAGCTCCCACTCACGCCGGAGGCGCGCGAGCTGCTTATAGAGGTCTCGGACGGAGACGGGCGCTATCTTCTGAACCTCATCGAGGTCATCTACGACTTCTACGGCGCGCACACCATAGACCCGGGCGACCTCGCGGGCATAATACAGACCCGGTTCCCGAACTACGACAAGGGCGGGGACAACCACTACAACCTCATCTCCGCACTGCACAAAAGCGTGCGGGGAAGCGATCCGGACGCCGCGCTTTACTGGTGCGCGCGCATGATAGCCGGCGGCGAGGATATGAAATACCTGCTTCGCCGCATGACCAGGATGGCCATAGAGGACATAGGGCTGGCCGAGCCGGCGGCCCTAGCCCGCGCCATAAACACATGGCAGGCGTACGAAAGACTCGGCTCGCCCGAGGGCGACCTGGCGGTGGGCGAGCTCGCCATATACCTCGCCACGTGTCCGAAATCCATCGCTGGTTACGCCGGCTTCGGAGAGGCGATGGGAGCCGCGAAAAAGACGGGCTCGCTCCCGCCCCCGATGCACATACTCAACGCCCCGACCAAGATGATGCAGGAGCTAGGCTACGGCGAGGGATACATGTACGACCCGGAGACCAAGGACGGATTTTCCGGACAGAACTATTTCCCGGAGGACATGAAGCGCAGGGAATTCTACCGCCCGGAGGGAAAGGGATACGAGGCCGAGCTCAAGAAACGCCTCGAATACTGGAAGGAACTCCGCCGGAAAAAAGGCGGGGCATGACGGATGGGGACGCCGAGGATTCAGCGGCAGCCTCTTGCCAAATCCACGAAATCCGAAACGTCTATCTCCATGCCGTCCTTCGTAGTCCAGTAATACCGGCTGCCAGCCTCGTCGATGCATTCCATCTTTTTGCATATAGGCCGATAGTTCCTGAAACAACAGTCCGAACAGGCGCCCATGCCGGTCGGATTCCTAACCACCTTGTCTTTCCAACCGGACGCCATCCGCGCGGCCCTATCCCAGCTCCACCACCGGCACTATCGGCTTCTGCGCTAGGATGTCCTCGAAAAAATTCCCGTTCTGCGCGATCGGCTTCATGGGCGCGGAAAGCGCGACGGACAGTACTTCCTCGGCCGTC
>JAITSG010000042.1 GCA_031288035.1 Rickettsiales bacterium
TTAAGCACGCGCAAGACGAAGTTGCCCAGTATGTCGTTCAGGTCCTTGTTCGCGTCGTCGGCTAGCCTTTCGAACGAGAAATCGGTGTCGTCCGTTTCCGGCAGGTTTTTCATTATGAAATACCGGATATAGTCTATTTCCGGGAATTCGCGTATGGCGTCGTCGGCGAATATCCCCCTGTGTTCGGATTTCGAGAATTTTCCGCCGTTGAATGTCAGGTACGATATGCCCTTGAGCTCGTCGACTAGGTGGTAGTTCCGCCCGGTCGCCAAGAGCATTCCGGGAAAGAATATTGTATGGAACGGCACGTTGTCCTTGCCCATGAACTCGACGTATTTAACGTCGTCGCCGAACCACCATTTTTCGTACCCGTCGCCCAGTAGGTCTTTGGTGGCCGATATGTATCCGATTGGCGCGTCGAACCACACGTAGAACACCTTGCCCTCCAGGCCGGGCCAGGCGTCCGTCGGCACCGGTATCCCCCATTTGAGGTCGCGGGTTATGGATCGGTCCTCCAGCCCTTCGTCGAGCCATTTGCGCGCTATCCCGGAGGTGAGCTTGTTCCAGTCCTTCGTCTCTATCCATGCGCCGAGCCTGTCCGCGACCTTCGAGAGGAGGAAGTAAAGGTGCCTGGTCTTCCTGAACTCCAGCCTAGAGGAGCCTGATATGGTCGACCTGGGGTTGATTAGGAGGCGGGGCTCCAGCACCTTGGTGCAGTTTTCGCACTGGTCGCCTCTTGCCTTTTCGTATCCGCAAAAGGGGCACGTTCCCGTCACGTATCGGTCCGCGAGGAAGCGTCCGTCGTCAATCGAATATATCTGTTCTTCCTCGCGTTCCTCGATAAATCCGGCCTCGTTCATTTCGCGCGCTATTTTCTGGGTGATCTCGTGGTTGGACTTGCTCGACGTCCGGCCGAAATAGTCGAAGTTTATATTAAATGCGCGGTATATCTCTGCGTGCATCCTGTGGTATCTGTCGACATACTCGCGCACGTCGGCGTTTTCTTTTATGGCGCCGATTTCGGACGGCGTTCCGTGGTCGTCCGTTCCGCCTATGAACAGGACTTCGCGCCCCATGCGGCGGCAGTGGCGGGCATAGACGTCCGAGGGCAGCAGGCAGCCGGCAAGGTGCCCGAGGTGGGGTATCCCGTTGACGTACGGGAGCGCGGAAGTTATCAGGATTTTCTTGTCCATTTTCGATCTCCAAATAATGTACAGATCATACAATGTATTCGTCATATTTCAAGGAATAAGAAGGGAGATGGACGAAACCGCCGGGACAATCCGCCCTTCTCGGCAAAAAGGCCGGGCGGCTCCCCGGCCTTTTGAAGAAGTCCTTTACTTACTTGTTCCAGGGTTGGACAATCTGCATTGCGGCGCGGTCGCTTCTATGCACGACTCCGGATATCTGCCGGTAATCAACAGGTCTGCTTTCGCGCCGGCCGCCGCGAATACGGCCGTCATTAACAACAAGGTTTTCTTCATTGTCTTCTCCTTTTTTCGGTTTTGAACATGCACAGCAGAAAGACGCGGGGAGTTCTAAGAATCACATACAGATGACCCCGCCAGCCTTTCGGAAAATCCGTGTTGTATAGCCGACGGCTCCCCGCATGGAGCAGGGATGTTTAGGTTTTAAGCGCCAATATCAGGCGCCCTGTATGCGCGGCCTTAGAAGACCCGGCATCTTTCGCGATGCGGAACCATTATACGGCATAATTCCACACATTTTTGATAAAGGGGCTGTTGCCTTACGGCGCGAACTTGTCGCCCGGCTCCCTGACCGGGGATTTGGTCCTGAATCCTATCTTGCTCTTCGCGGCCAGGATGTTGTCTATGTGCGGCTCCCATTTTGCCACCATGATCAGGGCAAGGTGTCCGGCGCAGAAGAAGGCTATCCCTATCCACACGTAGCCCGCCAGCCCCACGGCCAGCAGGAGGAGCATTATGGAAAAGCTGGCCGCCGCGTTCAGTATCACCAGCTTGAAAGGCGCGAAGAAGAGCCGCATGGGGCTCGCGACGGATTTGAGTATCTCTTCTTTCATGCCTGCGATTATACGCAAAAATGGGTTGCTTTTCAACGAAATAAATCCGTCCGCGCGGCAGGGGTTTCGCGGGCCGGGCTCGGGGGAGTCTGGGGTCGGCCAAACGGCTTGAAAAAGGCGCCGGCAGGTTGTATCATCCGTTGCGAAACCGGAGGCAAGAGATGAACCTGAGCTTTATTCCTGTCAAGACGCGCGTCGTGCGCCCGCCCAAGGACGAGATCTGGGACATAATCGACGGGCTGGAGGTAAAGGACGGGGACATAGTGTTCATAACCTCCAAGATACTCGCCATACACCAGGGCCGCGCGGTCAAGGTAGGGGACGCGAGCAAGGAGGAGCTTATAAGGCGCGAAGCCAGCGCGTACCTGCCCTACGAGAACAAGGGCGGCTTCCATGTGAATCTGACCGTCACCGACAACGTTCTGATTCCCGCGGCCGGCATAGACGAGAGCAACGCAAACGGCTATTATGTTTTGTGGCCCAGGGACGCCGACGGCCTGTGCCGCGCCGTGCGCGCGCGGATTATAAAGGGATCCGGGCTTTCCCGTCTCGGCGTGGTGATGACGGACAGCCACACCACTCCGCTGCGCTGGGGCGTGACCGGAATTGCGATAGGGCTTGCCGGCGTGGAGCCGCTCCGCGACATCCGCGGGGACGTGGACATTTTCGGGCGCAAGATGAAGGTGACGCAGGTTAATCTGGTCGATCCGCTGGCTGCCATGGCCGTCCTGCTTATGGGCGAGGCCGCGGAACAGACTCCGATAGCGATACTCCGCGGATACGGGGGGATAGGGTTTTCCGAATCCGGCTCCATGGAGGGTTTCAAGATTCCGCCGGAGCTCGACATTTACCAACCTCTGCTTGAAGTAATGAAGAAATGGAAATAACGCCGGTCGCTGCGGTTTCCGCCGATACATAGCCGACGGCGAGGCGGCATTCGCGCGAGGGGCGGTTTTTCGATTGATTCTGGTTGGAGCGCAGGGATTCGAACCCCGATAAAGAGAACCAAAATCTCTTGTCCTGCCGTTAGACGACGCTCCAGGCGGAAACGATTATACAATCGGGAAAACTTATGTCAACTTGCCGGGGCGGGCTTTGTCGGGCCGATCGCCCACGGCGGGCGCAAGGTCAGTCCGCGCCCTTGGAGAGTTCCTTTATTTTCTCCGGCGTCAGCAGGTTTTTTTTAATGTCCGGTATCTTCTTGACTGCCACCACTTCGGCTATATAGTCCTTGATGTCGCCACCGTCCGGTGCCGGGCATTCAGCGATAAGTATCCTCGGCTCGCCAAGGAGCTTTTCCCTGGCCGCGGGATTTATATAGTCGAGTATTACGCTCGTTTCCTTGTTCTTGTATAGTATCGCGTGTTCACCTCCGTCGTAGACAAGCTGGGGGTTTTCGGGCTCGCCGGGATATCCGCCCCGAGGCGTCAGCAGCACGGCGCACAGCCGTCCGTATTCGTTCGTCCGTATTTCGTACACCGCTGCCTGCATCATGTTTTCTCCACCTTTAGTTCGTCCCATTGTATAAGTTCCACGGCTAGCGTGACTTTTTTCACCTCGTCCTCCCATTCCGGCGGGATTTGCGTGTCGTGGAAGAGCCTTATACGGTCGCTTACGTTAAGTCCGGCGCTTTTGCGCGCCTCCTGCACCTCCCGGATGAAGTCGCGCGCCCTGCCCTCTGTTTCAAGCTCCGGGGTGATTTCTGGGTCCAGGAGCACGACTGCCGTATTGTCCGCCGTAGCCCTGCCGAAAAGCTGGCCCTTGACGCTGACGCGCTCCTCGAATTCGCCGGGCAGGAGATCTGTGCCGGCCACGCGCGCTATGCCGCCCCCGACGGTATAGTCGCCGGCCCTGGCCGCCCGCTGTATTTCGGCGAGCCTGGGCCCCAGCCTTTTTCCGACCACCGGAGTGAATATGTAAAGCGACTTGTCGGCATAGTCTGACAGGCTTCTGGCGAACTCGGCCGCCTTAACGTTCGATTCGCGGATTATTATGTCGGAATAGGCCCTGACGTCGCGCGCGCTCGCGATGGTCATCTTGGAAAGCGGCTGGCGCACCTTTATGCCCTTTTCCTCGCGCAGTGTCTTCGCGGCCGAGCATATGTCGCGCACCAGGTCCATTTCGCCGGCGAGCTTCGCGTCGTATTCCCTCGCCTCTGGATACAGGGCCAGGTGCACCGACTCCTCGCCGGTCAGGCGCTTGTATATATAGTCCGCCGTGAAGGGCATCAGGGGCGCGCAGGCGCGGCAGAAGTCGGAAAGGGCCACATAAAGGGTGTCAAAGGCCCTCTGCTGGGACTTTGCCTCCGTCCCGGTACCCCAGAATCTTTCGCGCGAAAGCCGTATGTACCAGTTGTTAAGGGCGTCCAAGAATCGCTCGGCGGCCTGTGTGGCGGCGCTTGTGTCGTATGCGTCCAGGGCCGCGCGCGTCTTTTCCGTCATGCGGTCCAGGAGGGCCAGTACGTATCTGTCCATAGTCTCCAGGGACGACCGGTCGTATTTTGCCTTTATTCCGTCCGCATTGGCGTAAAGGGTGAAGAAATGGTACGCGTTGTAAAGCGGTATGATCGAGTTCCGGGCGGTTTTTGCGAGCTCGGCGCCCTCTTTCGATATTCCGACGTTCCCGCCCTTCAGGCCGGAGGAGGAAAGGAAGAACCAGCGCATCGCATCCGACCCGTATTTTTCGAAAAGTTCGGACGGTTCTGAATAGTTGCCGAGCTTTTTGGAAAGCTTCTGCCCCTTGTCGTCGAATACTAGGCCGGTGCAGCCGCAGTTCTTGTATGGTATCCGGCCGAACAGGGCCTGGCCAAGCACGGCCATAGTATAGAACCATCCGCGCGTCTGGTCGAGCCCCTCGGCTATGAAGTCCGCCGGGAAGTTTTTCTTGAACCACTCCTTGTTCTCGAACGGATAGTGTATGGAAGCGAACGGCATGGCCCCGGATTCGAACCAGCAGTCGAACACGTCCGGGACCCTGGTCATCTTCGATTTTCCGGTCGGATCCTTGGGGTTGGGGTACGTTATGTCTATATATGGCCTGTGCAGGTCGTCTATCTGGCGTCCGGCCCTTTCCTCTATTTCCGCGACCGAGCCGAGGACTTCCATGAACGGGTATTCGGGGTCGTCCGACTTCCATGCCGGTATGGGCGCGCCCCAGAACCTGTTGCGCGATATTGACCAGTCCCGCGCGCCCTCCAGCCATTTGCCGAATCGGCCGTCGCGTATGTGTTCCGGGATCCAGTTTATCTTCTGGTTCGATTCCACCAGATCGCGCTTGAAGGCCGTAACCTTGACGTACCATCCGGACTGCGCGCGGTAGATAAGGGGCTTGTCCGTGCGCCAGCAGTGCGGGTACTGGTGCGTTATCTGGCCTCTTTGGAAGACCAGGCCGCGTTCCTTTAGCGCCTCGGCTATGGGCTCGTTCGCATCGAACACCTGCATTCCGGCCCAATCGGCCACTTCCGCCGTGAAGCGCCCCCGTTCGTCCACCGGACATATTATGGGGAAATTCGGGTCGTATGCTCGGCAAAGCGCGAAGTCGTCCTCGCCGAAGCCCGGCGCTATGTGCACTATTCCGGTTCCGTCGTCGTCCGTCACGAAGTCGGCTGCCAATACCTTGAACGCCCCCGGCGTGCCGGCGAAATAACCGAACAGGGGCTTGTACGAAAGCCCGGCGAGCTCCCGGCCCAATATTATTTTTTCGAGCTTCGCGCTTCCCAGCTCCTTCCTGTACCTGTCCACGCAGTTCGTGGCTAGCGTTATGCCGCCCTCGAACACCGAGTATTCTATCTCCGCCCCTACCGCTATCATAAGGTTGGAGGGCGTCGTCCAAGGCGTGGTCGTCCAGCCGAGGAGGGTCAGCCCGTTTTCGCACGCGAACTTCGTGGTGATGGTCGTGTCCGTCCTGTCGCGGTAGCATCCAGGCTGGTTTACCTCGAAGTTCGAGAGCACGGTCTCCGCCGCCCACGAGTACGGCACCACGCGGAAGTCTTCGTAGATCAACCCCTTGCCGTAAAGTTCCTTGAACGCCCAAAGGACGGATTCGGTATAGTCCTTGTCCATGGTCTTATACGCGCCCGCCATGTCGGCCCAGCGGCCCATGCGGTTGATTATCCCGCGCCATTCGCCGACATAGGACATGACGTCCTTGCGGCATTTTTCGACGAACTTGTCTATGCCGTAGGCTTCTATCTGCTTCTTACCGGAAAGATTTAGGTCTTTTTCGGTCTTGAGCTCTGGGGGAAGGCCATGGCAGTCCCATCCCCACCTGCGTCTGACCTGCCTGCCCTTCATTGTCTGGTACCGTCCCGCCGTGTCCTTGTTATAGGACTGCATGGCGTGGCCGTAGTGCGGAAGGCCATTTCCGAACGGGGGGCCGTCGTAGAACACGAATTCTTCGGCCCCTTCCCTTTGCGCGACCGACTTTTCGAATATCTTGTTTTCGTTCCAGAAATCCAGCATCTCGCGCTCTATCGCGGGGAAATCCGGCTTGGTAGTGGTCTCTGGGTAAGGTTTTTTGTTTGACATGCTCGTTCTCGGTTTCTAACATATTAAATAAAAATGCCGGGGAATTCAACAGGAATATTCGATGTTCTGGTCATAGGCGGGGGCCACGCGGGCGCCGAGGCCGCGGCTGCGGCCGCTAGAATGGGGGCAAGGGCCGCGCTTGTCACCATGAGTCTTGGAAATCTCGGCGAAATGTCGTGCAACCCGTCCGTCGGCGGCATAGGCAAGGCGTGCCTGGTGCGCGAGGTCGACGCCCTGGACGGGATAATGGCGCGCGCCGCGGATTTTGCGGCGACGAGCCGCCGGGACCTGAACGCCTCCTCTGGCGAGGCCGTGCGCGGATTGCGCGTCCAGGCCGACCGGGCCTTGTATAAAAAAGCCGTGCGGGAAATGCTGGGCGCGTGCGCCGGCCTGGAGATAATAGAGGCCGAGGTCCTATCCGTCGCGCCGAAAGGTGGCCGCTTTGAAATAGAGGCGTCCGGCGGCGGGAGGCTCGAGGCAAAGTCCGTGGTCGTGACGACGGGAACATTCCTCAGGGGCCTGATGCACGTCGGGCGCGTCAAGACTCCGGGCGGCCGGGTGGGCGAGGGGGCCGGTTCTGGCATATCGAAATCCCTGCGCGCCATGGGGTTCGGGCTCTTCCGGCTCAAGACCGGGACTCCGCCGCGTCTGGACGGAAGTACGATAGATTTTTGCGGGCTCGGAATGCAGCCTTCCGAAAATGCGCCCCCCATGTCCTATATGACCCCCGCCATAGGCGAAAGGACGCTGCCCACATACATAACCCATACCGACGCCGAAACGCACGAAATCATCCTCGCGGCCAAGGACGAGGCTCCGCTCTACAACGGCCAGATAAAGTCGACCGGCCCGCGCTATTGCCCGTCCATAGAGGACAAGGTCGTGCGGTTCGCCCATCACAAAAGCCATAGGATATTCCTCGAGCCGGAGGGATTCGAAACGGTCGTAATCTATCCGAACGGGATTTCCACATCGCTTCCGAAGGAAGTGCAAGATTCGTTCGTCCATTCTATAAAAGGGCTCGAGAACGCGAGGATTCTACGATACGGCTATGCCGTGGAGTACGACTGCATCGACGCGCGCGGGCTTAAAAGCACCTTAGAATCCAAGCGCGTTCCCGGCCTTTTCTTCGCCGGCCAGATAAACGGGACCAGTGGGTACGAGGAGGCCGCGGGCCAGGGCATAGTGGCCGGCATCAACGCGGCCCTATGCGCGAAGGAGGAGCCTCCGTTCGTAATAGACCGCGCCGAGGCGTTCATAGGGGTTCTGATAGACGACATAACCGCGCTCGGCGTGGACGAGCCCTATCGCATGTTCACGTCCCGGTCGGAATACAGGCTCGTCTTGCGCCAGGACAACGCCGATCTTAGGCTGACCAGGCGCGGAATCGATGTAGGGGTGGTGGGAAGGGACAGGGCGCGCATGTTCAAACGTAAGATGGAATACATGAAAAATCCGGTCGAATCGGACGATTTCGTCGCGCGCCAGGCCATGGAATCCGCCCGCATAGAAAAGAAGTACGCCGGCTACATAAAGCGGCAGCAGGAGGACATGAAGGGTTACAGGAAGGACTTGGGGATCAAGCTTCCGTCAAGCCTGGATTACGGGGGCATGAGCGGCCTCACGCTCGAGCTCAGGACCAAGTTGGAAAGGAGCCGCCCGGAAACCCTGGCCGCGGCCTCGCGCATTCCGGGCATAACTCCGGCGGCGTTGACTTTGCTCCTGCGGCATGCTAGGAAAGGGGCATGAGCGAGCTTGTGCGCATTTCCGATTGCCTGGGCCAGCCTAAGGGCGGGCTGCCGCGCGGCGCGCTTCTTCCGGATGATTCTTTTATAAACGTCGTATGCGTGATGCTGTTCCGCTCGAACGGGAGCGTGGTGTTTTCCAAGAATCTCTCGGCCAAGGGGTCGAAGTGGGGCGGGAAATGGCAGACCGCGGCCGCCGGGCACGTAGGCGCAAATGAAACTCCGGTCAAAGCGGCAGGACGCGAGCTTGCCGAGGAAACCGGGGTAAGGGCAGAAATCTCGCAATACGTGGGCACTATAAGGAGGACGGAGAAAAAGT
>JAITSG010000044.1 GCA_031288035.1 Rickettsiales bacterium
CGTACCAGAGTGTACGAAGACATATCGTATGACATCAAGGACGAGATCAACGAACGCGTCGACGGCATAAATGGATGGAGCTTCTCGGAATACTTTATAGTCAATGACATGGGCCTCGAACACCGGGCAAATGTCAAGCATGCCGACGATTTGAATGAGGCCCGCTGGAACGTGGCCAAATCGAAAGACTCACTCGATCGGATCGATGTTCGCTTGTCCAAACACATGCTCAACCTTGCGTCCAACGCGATAATCCTAAGTAGTATTTTGCTTCAAAACAAGAGCGCGTTCAGCGCGATCAAGGGTTTCATCGGGGACGGAAAGGAAAATGGAGGGCGCTGATGCAGGTGCCTGGCGTGTCTTTTCGACGCGCCGTCGGCCAAGTTCCCCGGCGAGGACAGATGAAAGAAAACAATAAGAAAAGGAAAAGCAATAGGCCTAAGGATTACGACCTCCCACCGCCTATGGCCGATTGCGCGAACCATCCTCCGGAAAAGGTGTTCGATATATTCCGGGTACGCTTCGTGAAATGTCTTTTCTCGCTTGCTTCAAACGAGGAGGACAACGCTTGGACTATGGACAACGGACGCATGTTCGTCCCGAACTTCGTTCAGTATCTGACCTCTGGCAAGGAGAAAGGTTTAAAAACCCGTTCCGACGCCCGCGACGAAATCCTCGAGGCTATGGCCGGAAAAGCCGAGACCGAGGCATTCCTTCGGACCAGCGATTTTGTCAGGTTTGGCGATGTTCCGTACAAAAGGATAATGAACCTGCTGTATTTCGGCCGGCGCGATCCGATTACTGTCCAAATCATATCCAAGTTCGCGGCCGAACCCCTGCTCGACGTACTTTCCGACGCCAAGATATTCCTGCTTATGCGAAGGATGCCTGGTATATACAACCAATACATGCACGAGGCTATGAACAAGGATACCTCGGGAGGAAAAGGACTGCGCGGAGTCGTATGCAGGGGCGTGAATAACCTAACATGGACAGAGATGGTGCTCCCCACCAAAAAGCCGGATAGTATCAGCGACATGCTCCGAAGCGACAAGGACGATCTGGACACGATATTTTCCCTGGTCGACAGATTGTTTATAATCTATAGGTATTCCGACACCAAAAAATATCCCGATGCCGCGGTAGACTATCTTGGTGAATTCAAAAGGCTTGTTGCCAACATAGCCGCATATCGCGAAGAATATAAACGGCTGTACGACAAGTACAATAGCGGGCAAAAACTCCAACCGCTGCATTCCACAATCCTGCGTGGAAAGGATATGGAAATAATAAACGGCATAGAAACCATGAACCGCATGACTCCATCCGTTGCCGGCAGCATCATGAAAGCCTTCCACGACGGGAAAATCTATACGCCTTCGCGACCGCAGCCTCCGGCCGTATTCCGGGGCCTCGGATCCAAATTCCGATAAATACCCTTATTCCCCTCTCTCCGCCCGGCCCTGATTTGCCTTGAATTCCGGCCGCGGCGCCATTATAATACATAGGATTTGGCCGCGGACTGTGGCGCGGCGGTGGCCTTCATATGCCGGAGGGCACCGCAAAGGAGAGGATTCAATGTTTTTCTACGCCGATCTGCACATACATTCCAAATACTCGCGCGCGACCAGCAAAAGCTGCAACCTAGAGGAGCTCGCCATCTGGGCGCGCAAAAAGGGCCTGGGCGTAATCGCGACCGGGGATTTCACCCACCCGGCATGGTTCAATGAAATAAAGGAAAAGCTCGTCCCGGCCGGGCCCGGGGCATTCAAGCTCAAAGACGACAGCAGCCCGGTAAGGTTCATATTGTCGGTCGAGATCTCGACCATATACAAGAAGGGCGACAAGACACGGAAAGTCCACCACGTCGCGTTCGTCCCCGACCTGGCGAGCGCGGAAAAATTCAGGGGCAGGCTCGCCGCTATAGGGAACATCGCCTCCGACGGCCGGCCGATACTCGGGCTGGATTCAAGGAGCCTGCTCGAAACCGTCCTCGAGTCCGGCAAAGGCGCGTACATAATTCCCGCGCATATATGGACGCCGTGGTTCTCCGTACTGGGCTCCAAATCCGGCTTCGACTCGATAGAGGAATGCTACGGCGACCTGGCACAGCACATATTCGCGGCGGAAACCGGGCTCTCCAGCGACCCGGGAATGAACTGGAGGGTGCCGAGCCTCGACAGATACCGCCTGGTGTCGAATTCCGACGCGCACTCGCCCCCGAACCTCGCGCGCGAAGCCACGGTTTTCGACACGGAGCCGGATTACTTCGGCATATTGAAAGCCCTCCGAGACGGCGAGGGATATGTCGGCACGGTCGAATTCTTCCCCGAAGAAGGCAAGTACCACGAGGACGGCCACAGGAAGTGCAACGTCCGCCTAACCCCCGAGGAAACCGCCAAACTTAACGGGATCTGCCCGGTCTGCGGCAGGCCGCTGACCATAGGCGTCCTCAACAGGGTGTGCGAGCTCGCCGACCGCAAGGCGAACCCAGCGCCCCCGCCGAAAGCCGGGAAGGTATTCAGCCTGGTGCCCCTGCAGGAAATCCTCGCCGAAATCCTGGGCGTAGGCGCGGCGAGCAAGTCGGTCGCCGAAGCCTACGAAACTTCCATCCAAAAACTTGGCCCCGAGCTCGACATACTGCGCGCCGCGCCGATCGAGGACATATCGCGGGCGGGCTCCCCCCTTCTTGCCGAGGCGATCTCCCGCCTGCGCGACGGCAGGGTCGTAAGGCAGGCGGGCTTCGACGGCGAATACGGAGCTATAAAACTTTTCGAGGACGGCGAGCTAGAGAGGGAAAGATCCGGCGGCATGCTGTTCAACATAAGTCCGCCCAGGGCGAGAACGAAACCGTCCACGCGCGCGGAAACTCCGGCCATGGACGGCGCGCAGGCCAAGGCGCAAAAGCAGGAGGCACGGACGCCGCCCGGGCTCGACGAATACCAACAGGGAGCGGTGGAGGACTCTTCGCGCCAGATGCTGATAGTCGCCGGCCCCGGCTCGGGCAAGACGACCGTCTTGACGTCCCGCATATCTCACTTCATCGATGAAAACATATTCGCGCCTGAAAACTGCCTGGCCATAACATTCACCCGCCGCGCCGCCGAAGAAATGCGACGCAGGCTTAAATGCAACGCCAATATCCACACGTTCCACTCGCTTTGCTTTTCGATACTGAAGGAAAACCACGCGCTCGCCGGGCTAGCGCCCGACTTCAAGGTCGCCGCCGAACCGGGGAACGGCGCGCTCGGCTTCGACGACCTGATAATCCTCACCGTCAGGCTACTTAGCGAAAACCCGGCCCTTGCGAAGTCGTACCGGGAGCGCTTCAAATACGTCTCGGTCGACGAGTACCAGGACATAGACGCGAAACAGTACGAGCTTGTCCGGCTGCTGGCTCCGCCCGGCGGATATTTGTGCGCGATAGGAGATCCCAACCAGTCGATATACGGATTCCGCGGCGGGGATTCGAGGTTCTTCAACAGCTTCACGCAGGACTATCCCGGGGCAAAGGTCGTGGGGCTCAAGAACAACTACCGCTCCACGGGCGCCATAGTCGCGGCGTCGAACCAGATGATCGGATCGTGCGACATAAGGGCCGCCTTCGACCGGCCGCACGAAAAAATCTCCATACACGCCGCCCCCACGGAAAGGGCCGAGGCCGAGTTCGTGGTGAAAACAATCGAAGGACTAATCGGCGGCCACAGCTTCTATTCCATAGACACGGGACGGGGCGGCGGCGAGGACGGCGGGCTCGCCTTCTCGGACTTCGCCGTACTATACCGCGCCTCGTCGCAGCTCGAACCCCTTGCCGAGGCCCTCGAACGCTCCGGCATGCCCTATGCCAGGCTCTCCGAAGGCCCGCTGTGCGACAACAAGGACGTCAAAAAATTCTTCCGCCAGCTGACGAACTCCGAACCGGCCACGGACCAGATCGGAAAGTTCGAGGGGGCGGAGCATATCCGGCAATACCTCCTGAACCTCGCGCGGGAGCACGCGGACGCGGACGAATTCATCCGCGAGGCGTCGCTGTCGTCCGAGGCGGACACGCTCGACGCTAGGGCGGACAGGATATCGCTAATGACGCTGCACGCATCCAAGGGGCTCGAGTTCAAATGCGTGTTCGTGGTCGGCCTGGAAGAAGGCCTCATGCCATTCTACCGCGCCGAGGACATAGAGGAGGAGCGGCGCCTTTTGTACGTGGGCATGACGAGGGCCAAGCAGCGGCTGTTCCTGACCCGCGCGATCAGCCGGAAACAGTACGGAACGCACAAGGAGACGGCGCCCTCGCCCTTCCTGGAAAAAATAGAGAGCGAGCTGCTGGCCATAAGCAGGCACGACGGCCCGCGCAGGAAAAAGAACGACGAGGGGCAGATGTCGCTTTTGTGAGCGAACGGCATAACGGAGGATTGGAAATGACAGGCTCGAAGGCATGGGATTGGGAGAAAGTCCGCGGCGAGCACGAAGATTACTGGAAAATCCCGTGCGTGGAATCCCATTATCTGGCCGACAGGTGGAAAGGCCAGGGCAAAAAACGCTTCCTCGACCTGGGGGCCGGGCTCGGGCGGCATGCGATATTCTTCGCGAAGAAAGGCTTTGAAACCTCCGCCTTCGACCTGAGCGCAAACGCCATAGAAAGGCTAAAGGAAAGGGCCTTATCGGAAAAGCTGCGCATAGACTCCGCGGCCGGCGACATGCTGTCGTTGCCCTACGGCGACGGGTCCTTCGACTGCATTATGTGCTATCACGTCGTCAGCCACCAGGATACCGCCGGCGTGAAGCAATCAATCGCCGAAATACGCCGCGTCCTGGCGGACGGAGGGGAATGCTTCCTGACGCTCGGCTCGAAAGAAACCTGGGGCTGGAAACAGGACTGGCCCCTTCTCGACGAGAACACCAAGCTCCGCCAGGAGGACGGGCCGGAGAACAACATCCCGCATTTCTACGCCGACGAGGGGATGATACCAAGCCTGCTATGCGGATTTCATATAGCCAGGATGGCGCACGCGGCTGAATATTACGACAAAGACGGCGCCCTTGCCATGGGCGGATGGCACTATTACCTCCTGATACGAAAACGATAAATTGACGCGGCCGCCTTTTTGCGGTATAATATCCCGTATTCTAGCCAACGGAGGAAGCGCACGCATGCCAAACAAACTCGATTACAACGGCGTAGAACTTACCTACCTGTCGCACAGCGGATTCATAATCGGATACGGCGGCAAGCGCCTGGCGATAGATCCCTTCCTGACCTACAATCCGTACGCGAAGGCTTCTCCGGCCGACATAAAAGTCGACGACGTCGTGATAACGCACGCGCATTTCGACCACATAGGCGACGCGGTGGAGATAGCCCGGTCGAACAAATGCAGGATAACCGCGTGCTTCGGCGTGTCGGATTACTTTTCCAGGCAGGGGATGGAAACGTCGGCGATACCCCTCGGCGGAACGCTGCCGGCCGACGGGCCGAAGGGAACGGGATGGTTCACAGCGCATTTCCGCGCGGCCATGCACAACGGCGAGAGCCCGGACAAAATCACGTTCGCCGCGGCGAGCAGCATCCTGCTCGGCTTCGGAGACGTCAAGATATACCATCTCGGCGACACCGCCCTGCACTACGATTTCAAACTGGTCGGAGAGATATACAAGCCGGACATAGCCCTGATCCCGATAGGCGGCGTCCCGACAATGGACATAGACGAGGCCGTAATCGCGACAGGATGGCTTGCCCCGAAAATCGCGGTGCCAATACACTACAACACCTTCCCGCACATCAAGGCAAATCCCTTCGAATTCAAGGACAAGGCCGAGAAAGCCCTGCCGGTGAAATGCGTCGTGCTGGAACCGTAGGCATGGAAGCGCGCAGGCACGCCTTTACGGGCGCGCCGGACATGCGAGGCAAACGCATACAACCCGAAGGAGGATTAAATGAC
>JAITSG010000051.1 GCA_031288035.1 Rickettsiales bacterium
CCTCGCGCCCGGAATCGAAAGACCTGCGGTATGAAAAAGGCGATTTTATATTCCACGATTCCTATTTCGGCGGAGAACGGTTCATAGGAACGGAAGCCATATATTATAAAACCGCCCCCGTCTGGGGCATGAGCTATTACGGATGGACTCCCGCCTCCGAGAAAACGCCGGAAGAAGTCTTCGCCTTCCTCCGTAAAGTCCTCCTTATGGACACGGGCGCCCTGATTCCCGTGCGCGGCCCGCGGAAGGCCTCGGAGGGATATTTCGAGTATGAAAACTCCGTAGACGGCGATATGGAAAATTTCCAAGGGCGCGAACAGATAACCTATAAGGGGCAAGCCGCCCACGCGTGCCGGTTCATCGGCGGCGCGGTGAAATGACGAATTAGACGGGAAATCCGCGAATCTTTTACAGGCCAACAAGCACGTAATAGCGGACGGCATACGCAATGCGGGCATACGCGACGGCATTCTCGGTCGAATCGGCGGAAAAGCAATTCAAGGATTTCAACTTCAATCTTGCCGTGCCGCATAGACTCGACTATCCGGACGGAAATAAAACTCGAAAGCAGACTACGGCGGCCCATTCCGCCCGATTCTGTCTTGCGAAAAATTCTGCACGAATTACGCGCGGCGGCCGGCAACAACACCAGCGAACCATCCCGAAGGCCGGAGAGGGATTCCTAATCACAAGACGCGTGACGCCGCGACAACGGCGAAAAGACTGAAAAAGAAACTTCCCGGTTCCTTGGAGATTAAAAATAAACTAATAAAATCAAATAGTTAATCTTAAAAAATACTTGCAATCCGAACCGAATCCGATTAGGATAAGTATCAGGCCACCGGGGGTTCGGGAGTCCGGTGGCCACAAACTGGCCGAAAGGCTATTATGATATAAACGAAGAGGAGGGGCGACATCATGGCATGTACCTTGGCCAAGACGAGGGCCGGAAACCAGGCACCAAACCCGCGCCGTTACGCAAAAACGAAGCCCGGCCGCGAAACCGGGCCCGGCCGCGGGAACCCGCCGAAACCGCAAAACTCAAGATCACTTGATATTTCGCGCATACGGGTGTATATATAAGATTGAGGGCTATATATATTTGGTAAATGACATGCAGTGTGCTAAGAAACATTTCGTCTGTCCCGCCGAAATCACCGTCTGCCTGATAGGCAGCAAATGGAGGCTGCTTATCCTCAAGGAGCTTTCCGGCGGGACCAGGCGGTTCGGCGACCTTTTGAACGGCTTGGCCGGAATAAGCAAAAAGGTGCTTGCTTCGAACCTCCGCGCGATGGAGGCGGACGGGCTAGTGTCCCGCCGCGTGTATGCCGAGGTCCCGCCGCGGGTCGAATATTCCATGACCGACACGGCCAAGGACCTGAGCCGGATACTCGACTTTATGGGAGACTGGGGCGCAAAGTACATGGTGTCGCGTCAGAGCATGGCGGCGCCGGAAGAACAATAACCCTTGCACCCTTCACCATGCCGGAAATCGGAGGGTTATATTCCCTCCCCGTTTTTATATCCGTCCATGCGGCTTTCGGCGTACTATGCTGACGCCGCCATGCTCCGGCGCTACGCGGACCAGCGCGCAATCTTCCCAAAAGCGCCACGGCCAAGTCCGCGAACGCGGGCGAGTATATCATAACGCCCCTGTCCCTGGAATTCCTGCGAGATAGCGCGGCCCGTCGGGACGCGGCGCAGAAACGGCCTATTTGAAAATCTCCGCTCCTGAGGCGGCCAGGTCTATCGCCCGCGCGGCCGAAAATCCCGCAAGAGCCTCCTCTATCAGAATCGAAACAAGCTTCGAGTACGAAATCTTATGCTCCGACTTTTCCCACAGATAGAACGCTATAGAGCCCGGAATGGGATTGACCTCGTTGAGCCATACCTCGCCCGTGCCCTTGTCGCACAGATAGTCTATGCGCGGCGAGCCCCTCGCGCCGAGCGCCTCGTAAAGACGAACCGCGGAGGAGCGGATGAACTTCTCCTGCGCCGCGGTGATGGACGGATTGAACTCGCGCCTCGAGTTCACGAGCTCGTCCAACGGCATGGCCGAGGACGAAAGCCCCTTCTTCTTGCCCCCGTCCTTGGAGAGGTACTTGTCCCCGAACGAAAGCACGCCGCCGCCGCCGCTCGGGCTTTCGATAGCCGAAGTTACGGTTGCGCCGCCGGAGCGCATCACGGCTACGTTGTATTCGACCAGGTTTTCGACGAACGGCTCGACCATCACAAGGTCGTCGATCACCCACGCGTCCAGCAGGGCGGCGCCGAGCGCGTCGGCGTTGTCCGCGCGGCGCACCCCTATGCTCGACCCCAAATGAACCGGCTTGACCAACGCGGGAAACCTTATGCCCAAGCCCTTGGTTATGGAAGCTATGTCGACGAAATCTGAATCCGGGCGGGCGAGCACGACCTCGGACAGCACATTGATTCCCAAATCGCGGCAGAACCGCTTCGTCGCAACCTTGTCCATGGAAACGCCGGAGCCGAGCGGGCCCATGCCGGCGTACGGGATTCCGGCAATGTCTAGCGCGCCCTGCACCAGCCCGGATTCCCCGGCCCCGCCGTGGAAAGCGAGAAAGGCCGCGTCCACGCCCATCCTCCCGGCACCGAAAAAGCCGCGCTCGAACAATCCCGGATCGCCGCCTAGCCTAAGCTCCACCTCCGCCAAGCGCCGGACGAGAGGATAACTCCGCATGTCCATGAGCACGTCCCCGGTGCGCCAAACGCCGGACTTATCCACATACACGGGAACCGGAATGTATTTCGTCGCGTCCATGACCTGGCAAACCTGGACCCCGGTCAGGATGCTTACATCGTGCTCGAGCGAACGCCCGCCGAAAAGAACCGCTATTTTCCTCATTGCTTTATCGCCTGTCTTGCCTTATAATTTTTCCGTACGATTATAACCTGGACAGACGATGAATTCAAGGAAAATCAAAGGCGGAGGCAAGGCGACGATAGCCTTCCTGCACGGGTGGGGGCACGACATGCATGCATTCGCCCAGATCGCGGGCGAACTTGACGAATACGACCGGATACTCCTGGACCTCCCCGGCTTCGGCCAGAGCCCCGCGCCAAACAAGGCGTGGGGCGTGGACGACTACGCCGCCGCGGTGCTGTCCGAAATATCGGACGTCAAGGGCAAAGTGTTCGTAGCCGGGCATTCGTTCGGGGGCAAAATCGCCCTAGCGCTCGCCAACGACGTGGACGGGATATTCATAATAGCCGGGGCAGGAGCGCCGAAGCGCATGTCGCTTCTCTGGCGCATATACCGCGCGCTCGCCGCCATACCGCGGAGGCTCGGCATAAAAGACACACGCATAGGCCGACGGCTACGCGGCGCGGACTATGCGGACGCAAATGGCGTCATGCGCGAGATACTTTCCAAGAGCCTCGACTTCGACGCCATGCGCGCGGCAAGGAACGTGCGCGTGCCAGCGACGCTCGCCTACGGCCTTTCCGACACGGCCACCCCTCCGTACATGGGAGAAAAGCTCAGCCGCGCGATAAAGGGCTCGAAGCTCCATATCCTCAAGGGATTCGACCACAACGGCATACTTTCCGCCGGAAAGTACCAGATAGCCAACATAATAAGAGACGGGATAAATGGTGTCGGATAATGTTTTTTTGTTTTTCCCCCTGTCGATAGCAGCGGCGGCGTTCGCCGTGCGGCGCACGCTTTACGCCCTCAAATTTTTCCAACAAGAGGGGTACTCCAATATCGGATTCATAAAATTCATATTCCGCCGCGGGCAGTTCGTGGACAAGAAACTGACCCTCGCACTGTTCCTGTTAGTCGGAATTCCGATGTTGATAGACCCGTGGTACGCGATACTCGCCATGTTCTTCATAATGCCCGCGACCTTCGCCATATTCGCATGGTTTGAAAAAAGCCCGTTCAAGGGCGCGAAAAAAAAGCTCGTCATGACGGCGCGGGCCAAGCGCATATTCGCCGTCGCCATGATTATAGACATCATGGCTGGCTCGACCCTTATAATCCCGGTCGCAGGGCCGATACTCTTCGTCCAGTTCCTGCCATTTTCGCTCATAATCGCCAACATAATCCTGTGGCCGGTGGAAAGGCTCGGCCAATGGGCGTACCTGCGCTCGGCCAAACGGCGCCTGGCCGAGGTCAATCCCATCGTCATAGGCATCACCGGCAGCTTCGGCAAGACGAGCACGAAGAACATCCTCGCCCACGTCCTGGGCCCGAGCGCGATAACTACGGCGCGGAGCATAAATACGCTCATGGGACTTACGCAGGCCATACGCTCGACCCTTTTGAAAACGCACAAATACTTCATCGCCGAAATAGGCACGGACAGGCCGGGAAAAATCGCGCGGGCATGCCGGCTAGTCCAGCCGAAATACGGCATACTGACCTCGATAGGCAGCGCGCATTTCGAGAACTTCGGCTCGGGAAAGGCGCTCGCGAAGGAAAAGACGGAGCTGTTGCTCGCGGTCGCGAGAAACAAGGGCGCGGCGGTTGCGAACGCCTCGCGCGTCGCCGTGAAGCTCCCGCCCGGGCGGCACATACTGTTTCGCGCGGAGGACATAACGAACCTGAAGCAGGGCATAGACGGGATAAGCTTCACGTTTTCATTCGAGGGCGAAAAGCACCGCATATCGGCGCCGCTTTGGGGCGGGCACCAGGCCGAGAACATAGCCGCGGCGTTCATCATGGCGCGCGTGCTTGGCGTGCCGGCGGCGACTATAATCGCCCGGCTCAAGACCACGCCTCAGATACCGCACCGCCTAGAGGTCAGGCGCGGTCCAATAACCGTCATAGACGACGGGTTCAATTCAAACGTCGACGGATTCCTCTCGGCGCTTGTCACGCTTCGCCAGCTTGCCGGAAAGGGGCGCGCGATACTAATCACCCCTGGCATGGTGGAGCTCGGCGCCAGGCATTCCGAACAGCACGAGACCGCCGGAAAGGCCGCTGCGAAGGCCGCCGACCTGGTGATCGCCGTGCGGGGCGAGAGGATACGCGACTTCACCAGGCACGTTCCGCCAGGGAAGCTGGTCGAAGTACGGTCGTTCGCCGAGGCGACGGAGTGGATGACGAAGCACGCGAGGCCGGGCGACGCGGTGCTTTACGAAAACGACCTGCCCGACGTGTTCGAGGAAAAGATAAGCGTGTGAGGAGGCGCAGATGACTTATAGAAAAATCACGGATATAAATGAGCTCCCGACTCTCCACCGACTTCACGAGCTGGACCTGTCGGGTCTAGACCTTCGCGGGCACGGCGCGATGTTCACCGGGCCTTTCGGCTGGGCGCCGGCAATATACGACAAAGGCGTCAAGGGGTGGACGGACAGCGTGATATGGCCGGACGCTCCGAAAATGCCGGACGGATTCGACCCGCGGAGGATTCTTGAAGAATCGAAGGCGCCCCTGCTCGGCGTAGCGGGCCTGCACGCGAGAGAGAGAACCGGTCGCGGCGTTTCCATCGCAATAATAGACCAGAGGCTTTACCTAAATCATCCGGACTATGCGGATAGGATAAGGTATTACGAAGTAATCGGCGACAACTGGGGGAACGACGGCCGGGACGGCACGGACTATCACGGAAGCCTGGTAGTCGGGAACGCGGTCGGCAGGACGTGCGGAACCGCCCCGGGCGCGGACATACACTATGTCGCGGCGAACAACTGGATACATGACGCGAACGGGAAAATTACAGAAGCCAGAACTTCGGAACTCCACAACCTCGCGATACGCAAAGTCATAGACACGGCCGCAAACAATCCCGACTACAACATACGCTTCCTGTCGTGCAGTTGGGGCGTATGTGACAGCCTCTTCGCCGACGAAGGGCTGGCGCTGTTAGACGAGGCGGAACGCGCCGGAATCATGGTGCTCGGAGCGGATTATAAACATACGAAGCGTATCGGCGCATTCGACGCAAGGTACGCTCCGCGGGCAGGCTTAGATTTAAGCGTTCCGACGGACGGGAAAACCACCCCGTATTTTCGCGGCGGATATTGTTATGAGCGGCTCGGAGGTTTCAGTTCGGCAGTACCGTACCTGGCCGGAGTCTTCGCGATGGCGCTCCAAGGCAACCAATCGTTCGCGCGCCAGGCCGGATGGCAGGAAAGGATGATGCGGATCGCGCGCGTCACGGCGACGGCAACTAAGAGCGGCGCAAAGATAATAAACCCTACGGCGATAGTCGACGAAGTCGCGCGTGCCGACAGATCGACGATGTTCGACAAAGCCGAAATCCCGGGCAAAGCTCCAACCCCCGCCCCAGCCACAGATGCCGAAATGTCGAGGAGCTAGACTGCTCCATAATATGCCTGCGTTTCAAGTTGGATCCTCGGGTCAAGACCGAGGATGACGAAGAGGCCTTCTCCGAACTCGCTCTTTAGTGCGCGTCGCGCCATCCGTCTTCGCTACGCTTCGCCGAGATTTGAGCCAAACAGATTCTAGTGCGCGTCGCGCCAGTTGTCCGCGACGCCTATGTCTGCTACGACCTTCACGCCGTCGAGGGGGGCCGCGGCTTCCATCTCGGCCTTTATCATGCGGGAGGCCTCGTCCACCATGCCGTCCTCGACCTCGAACACAAGTTCGTCGTGCACCTGGATAAGCATGCGAATCGAATCGGAAAGGCCGCCTTGCGCCACTATGCCCGCGATCCTTTCCATGGCGACCTTTATCATGTCGGCGTTCGAGCCCTGTATCGGCGCGTTTATCGCCGCGCGCTCGGCCGCGAGGCGCGCCTTCGGGCTGTTTATGCCATAGATGAAGCACTTGCGCCCCATGAAGGTACGGATGAAACCGTTCTCGTGCGCGAAGGCCTTGGTACGCTCCATGTATTCCAATATCTCGGGGAACGCGCGGAAATAGCTGTCTATCACCGCTTGTGCCTCGGGCCTCGAGAGCCCCGTGTTCCGCGCCAGGCCGAACGAGGATATGCCGTAGATTATCCCGAAATTCACGGCCTTCGCGCGAGAGCGGAGCTCCGGCGTCACATCCGCCAGCGGCACGCCGAACACGCGGCTTGCCGTCGCCTTGTGTATGTCCGCGCCCTCGGCGAACAGCCTCTTCAGGCCGGCCACGCTAGCTACGCTCGCCAAAATACGCAGCTCTATCTGCGAATAGTCGGCCGATAGAATCCTGAACCCCGGCGCGGCGACGAACGCCCTGCGGATGCGGGCACCGAGCGGCGTGCGAACCGGTATGTTCTGCAGGTTCGGATCGCTGGAGGACAGGCGCGAGGTGGAGGTCCCGGCCTGGAAAAAATTCGTATGCACACGACCGTCGCGCGGACTGACCTGGCCCGGAATGGCGTCGGCGTACGTGCCCTTTATCTTGGCGAGCTCGCGCCACTTGAGTATCTCGGCCGCTATATCGTGCCCCATGTCGGCCAGATCGCCCAAGATGTCGCTGTCCGTCGACGAGCGCTTCTTGTCCGGCAGGCCCAGCTTTCCGAACAGGACCTCGCCCACCTGCTTGGGCGAATTTATGTTGAACTCCACCCCCGCGAGGGCATAGACGCGCTCCGCCACCCCGGCCATGCCGCCGGCCAGCTCTGCGCTCAAGTCCTTCAGCGCGGCCAAGTCGACCAGCACGCCCCATTCCTCCATATCGCACAGCACGGGAATAAGCGGGCGGTCGACGTTATCGTAAATCCCGGCCTTGTCCTCCGCATCCAAACGCGCGCGGAAAATGTTGTAGAGGCGCAGCGTTATATCCGCGTCCTCGGCCGCATAACCGAGGGCCTTTTCAAGCGGAACGCGGGCGAATTCCTTCTCCGCCCCGACCACGTCGCCGAAGCGCACCGTGGCATATTCGAGATGTATGCGCGCCAGGTCGTCCATGTTGTGCAGGTTCTTCACGCCGTCCAGGACATAGCTCATCACCATAGTATCCTCGACGCCGTCAAGCCGGATACCGTACCGACGGAAGACGTGCATGTCGTACTTTACGTTGTGGCCTATCTTTTTCACTTTCGGATCTTCCAGCAGAGGCTTCAGGGCCGACATGGCCTCGGACACGGGAATCTGGCTCGGCGCTGCCGGAGCGCCGGAGAACATGTCGGGGGAAGCCTCGCCCACATGCGCGAGCGGGACATAGCACGCCACGCCCTCGTCCACGGCGAGCGAAAAGCCCACTATGCCGGCGTGGAGAGCGTCGAGACCCGTGGTTTCGGTGTCTATGGCGAATATGCCGCCCTCCCCGCACTTCGCGAGCCATCCGGCAAGCGCGGCAATATCGGTCACCAGGGAATAACGCTTCTCGACCTGTTTCACCCGAGGCCGCGGCCTCTCCCCGACGCCATTCACAGGCGGCGGAGAAGCGCCGGCAGCAAGAGAGGAGGCGCGAGCGGCCTTGTCCGAAACCGCATAAACCTTCGGAACCAGGGACTTGAACTCCATCTCCTCGAAGAACCGCGCCAGGCGCGGCTTGTCCGGGCCGCCGAAAACGAAGCCGGAAAGCGGCGGTGCGGGAACGTCGTCCCTAAGCCGGGCAAGCTCGTACGAAAGCCGCGCGGAGCCCGCCCCGTCCAATATCATTTGGCGCCTTTTGTCCTGCGGTATCTCGGCAGCGCGGGCGAGGAGATCCTCCAGCCCGCCGAATTTGCCGATAAGCTCGGCCGCGGTCTTTGGCCCTATGCCCTTGACGCCCGGAATATTGTCGACCGAATCGCCGACCAAGGCTTGGACGTCCACCACGCGCGACGGCGCGACGCCGAACTTGTCCATCACGGCGGCATCGTCCACCGCGCGCGACTTTATCGGATCGAACATGCGCACACCCGGACGCAGAAGCTGCATCAAGTCCTTGTCGCTGGAATACACGGTCGCCCCGGCCCCCTCCTCAAGCGCCATTTTCGCATACGTCGCGATAAGGTCGTCGGCCTCGAACCCCACCATCTCCACCGACGGCAGGCCGAAAGCCTCGACCGCCTTCCTTATATACGCGAACTGGGGCACTAGCTCCTCCGGCGGGTCGGCGCGGTTGGCCTTGTACTCCGGATATATCTCGTTGCGCCAGTTCTTCCGCGCGGCATCGAAGACAACCACGACGGTCTCGTCCCCGTCCAGGGAGGCCAGCAAACGCATCAGCATGGAACAGAAACCGTACACCGCGCCGGTCGGAAGGCCGTCCGAGCGCGTCATGGGCGGAAGGGCGTAGAACGCGCGGAAAATATATCCCGAGCCGTCGACCAAAATATATTTCTTCGACATGGGGATATTGTATTTGGCGGACGCGCCGCGGTCAATCGGAAATCGATTGACAAAACAAATAATTTGTCTTATATAATATGCGATTTGGCGAACGATTCGCGCCAATAATGAAAATAAGGAGTAAAAAATGAAGAAAAGCCTGCTGAAAACCCTGTTCTCGCGCATTCTGTTCAAGGATGGAAACGCCATATCCAACTTGGAGGAAAAAGAAGCAAAGATGTGGGAGATCTCCAATGAAAAAATCAGAATCATCCGTAAATTCCATGACGCCCTGAAAAACATCGACAGCCTCGCCGAGCGCCTGTGGGAGCGGGAGGAAGAATTTTTGGGGTCTGGCCGCGCAATAACAAAGATCGACGGCGTGTTCGAGAAAGACTTGATCGCGAAGCTGATTGCCGAAAATGTAAATCCGGACGACTTCGTCGAAATTCCGCACGGAGCCGAAATCGAAATCTACGACCTTAGCAAGCTGGAATACCGTGGCAACCTGCTGTTCCAAAACAAGCTTCCCGAGAAATACCGGGAAAACATGAACTCGCTATACGACGATATGGACGAGAACGCCGCCAAGCCGATCATCCTGCGCGATCCGCGCGAAGTAACCAAAGAGGGTGCGGAACTATCCGAATCGCCCATAGAGTGGCTTTATGCCTCATACCGCTGGCCGTCCAACAAGAAAAAAGACGGCTATATAGTAGAGCTATTCGACGGGGAAAGACTGTTTTATGTCAAGGGATATGAAGGACAACCTAGCATAGGCGATTATTTCCCGGGCATCAACGGCACCCGCAAAGAGATTTTCGGCCACTATTCCATGTCCGACCATGTAAAATCGGCCGTGACAAACGGCATACTCAAATTCTCCGACCCTGCGATCCAAACGAAGCTCGATAAGATGTTGGAGCCGAAAAAGACGTCCAATATGCAGGAACTGATTGAAGAATCAGTGCAAAAGTCCCGTAATTAAAAATATCGTGCCGACATCGAAAATAAGGAGTAAAAAATGAAGAAAAGCTTTATGAAAACCTTGTTCTCGCGGCTTGTGTACAAGAACAAGGATGCGATATACGACCTGGAGGCGAAGAAAACCGCGGCCGAAGAGCAAGTCGCCGAACTCTCTGCCGAAAAAGCGAAAGCCGAGGCCGCCGCGAAAGAACTGAATATCGCGCTAAAGAAATCCAACGCCGACCTCAAGGCGGCAAAAGCCAGCGCCGACGGCCTTGCCGAGCGCCTTAGGGAGCGGGAGGACGAATTCCTCCTTTCCGGACGCGCGAGCGCCAAAATCGTATCGAACTACGGCGAGCGCAGATTGGAGGCCTTCGATCCCGCCTCGAACCAGTGGAAAAACGAGGAGGTGGATTACGACAATGTCCTCGCGGACACAATCGCAGCGAACTTCGCCCCGGATGAATTCATGGAAGTTCCGCACGGAGCCTATGTGAAACTATCCAGCTATACCATCTCAAAAAACCGTCAGGCGGTGCTGTTCGCCGGGAAAATGCCCGAAAACCACGGCAATTATAAATTCGAGTGCGCAGAAGATGAAGAGGCGCCGCAAATTGTCAGTACTGACCGCGGCCACGGATTTGTACGAATTAATGCGTCTACCGGCTATCCAGACCATTTCCACACGATAAACATTTTCGATGGAAAAAGATTTTTCATCGTCGACGAAAGCAACCAGACAAAGCT